>CAZQLF010000008.1:0-16744 GCA_964594035.1 uncultured Rhodospirillaceae bacterium
CATCCATCTTTTTTCAATGCCAAACATGGATGCCCGGCTCGAGGCCGGGCATGACGATCGAGATTGAAGCGGCCGCCTGGGCAAGCAGCCGGAATAGACCGCGGGTTTACGCCCCTTGCGGACCGAGCTGGGCGATCGGATCGACGGCCTCGGCGCCCTTGCGCAATTCGAAGTGCAGCTGCGGAGCGTTGGCGCTGCCGCTCTGGCCGACGCGGGCGATGACCTGCCCGCGCTTCACCGTGTCGCCGCGCTTCACCAGCAGCGCATCGCAATGGGCATAGGCGGACACCCAGCCATTGTCGTGGCGGATCAGCAGCAGATTGCCGAAGCCGCGCAATTCGTTGCCGGCATAGACAACCACGCCCGTATCGGCGGCATGCACCGGCGTGCCCAGCGGGGCTGCGATATTGATGCCGTCATTCTTCTGCCCGCCACCCATGGCCCCGAAAGGCAAGATGATCTTGCCGTTCACCGGCCACAGGAATTTGCCGTTGCCATGCGCTGCCGGCTGACTCGTGGTCGCTCCGGGTTGAGCCGACGCAGTCTGGTTGCCTCCCGCAGTACCGCTTGTCATCGTGCTGGCAGCGCTGTTGTTCGTCACTGTCTGGCTGGCGTTTTCCTGCGAGCCGGCGGTCGAGGTTCCAGCGGTCGTACCCGTGGTGGAGTTGTTGCCATTGCCAGGTTTGCTCGACACCGGCGGGATGAGCGGAATGGCGCCGGGGGTCGCCGGTGGAACTGGCTTCACCTGCGAACCGCCGGTCGTACCCGGCGTTTCCGTACCTGTCGTCGCCGTCGTGATCGTCGTGTTCGTCACCGACGATGACGGTGGCGCCGTGGGATTGACCGGCGCCAGGGTCGGCAATGTCGAACTCGTCACCACTGACGAGCCGCCCGAACTGCCCGCCATGCCGGAAGCGGACGATCCGGAGACCGTACTGGCGGGCGCGGGACCTGTGCCGGCCGACATCCCCGAGGAGCCGGAAACAGTGCTGGCCGGCGCCGGTGCGGCACTGACACCGGGCGGCGGCGCCAGGCTTTCCGTGGTGACGACACTGGATCCCGCCGGCGCCAGCGGCTCCGCCGGCGTCATGGGCGGCAAGGTATCGCCTGTCGCGGGGGCGCCTGACGCCACGGCCGTGCCCGGCAACGTCAGATGCTGGCCCACCAGAATGCGATAGGGCGGCGAGATCTTGTTGATCTGCGCGATCGCCGCGACGGTGGTGCTGTGCTTGATGGCGATCCGGTACAGGGTATCGCCGGGTTGAACGACGTAGCTGCCGGACGTCGGTACAACCAGCTGCTGACCGGCATGGAGCTGATAGGGCGAAGCGAGGTTATTGGCCTGAATCAGCACATCGACCGGCACGCCGAATTGGCGCGAAATGGAATCGATCGTGTCGCCGGCGACGACCGTATACGTCTGGCCGCCGAGCGTTGCAACCGGCGCGGCCATAGCTTGCGGCGGCTGTTCGATCTGGCTGGCGCCGGAATCGAAGGTGGTGCCCCCGCAGCCGGCAAGCGTCAGCAGCAACGCCAGCATTGGCAACTCAAAGTGGATCTGGCGGGAGGCGATCATCGCCGCGCCCGCTCCTGAGGCAGGCCGGGCAGCAATGGCACGAAGCGTACGTCGCATAGTTTCTCCGTTTCGATACCCCCCTCTCCCCGCTGGAGCTTGATCAGTTCCTGGTCCCCGCGCTCCGGCCCCAGCGGCAGAACCATGATGCCCCCCTGCCCGAGCTGGTCGAGCAATAATTCGGGCAATTCCGCCGCGGCGGCGGTCACGATGATGCGGTCGAAGGGCGCCTGCGCCGGCCACCCCTTCATGCCGTCGCCTGCCATGGTGGTGATATTGCTAATCCGCATGGCAGCGAAGCGGGCCTCAGCCTGGCGCAGCAAGGGGCGGTGGCGCTCGACCGTATAGACCCGGCGAACCAGGCGCGACAGCACGGCGGCCTGATAGCCGGAGCCGGTTCCCACCTCCAGGATCTTGTGACGCGACGTCAGTTCGAGGGCCTGGGTCATCAGCGCCACGATCTGGGGCTGGCTGATGGTCTGGCCTTCGCCGATGGGCAGCGCCTTGTCTTCGTAAGCCTGGTCGTGAAAGGACTCCGGCACGAACTCCTCGCGCGGAATCCGTTCGATCGCCGCCAGCACGTTGGTATCAGTCACGCCACTGCGCCTGAGGGCCATGATCAGGCGGATCTTGCGGGCGGCCAGACTCACGCGAACGCCCTCTTCAGGCGGCTCATCATGCCGCGATGGGTCAGATCGAGATGGAGTGGCGTAATGGCGATCGCCTTTTCCTGCACGGCGCTGAGATCGGTGCCATGCCGTTGCGGGTGATCGCTGGTGTAATCGCCGATCCAGAGATATTTGCGCCCCGCCCCGTCGGTGACCGGCGTGACCTCGATATTGGAAATGCGCCTTCCCTGACGGACCACCTGGATGCCGCCGACATCGCCCTTGGCGAGGTAGGGAAAGTTCACGTTCACCAGTGTTCCCGGGCTCCACGGCACACTCATCAGCCGGCGCACCACATCGGCGCCATGTTTTGCCGCCACATGCCAGGCCAGCGTCTGACCTGCGCGCATCTGGCTCATCGCCACCGCGGGAATGCCGAGCAGGGTAGCCTCCATCGCCGCGGCGATGGTTCCTGAATAGGTGACATCTTCACCGAGATTGCTGCCGCGATTGACGCCAGAGAGAACGAGATCAGGCCGCTTGCCTTCGATCAGCCGGTTGACCGCCAGCAGCACACAGTCGGTCGGCGTGCCATCGACGGCAAAGCGCCGCCGCGAGACGCGGCGCACCTGCAACGGCCGGCGTAGCGTGAGCGAATGCCCCGCCCCGCTCTGCTCCACTTCCGGCGCCACGACGAAGACGTCGCGGGAAAGCTGGCGGGCAATCTTTTCCAGCACCTTGAGGCCGGGCGCGTTGATCCCGTCGTCATTGGTCACCAGGATACGCGCGGCACTCAGCCGCAAGGGTGTTTCACGCATGGGCAGGAATTTCTCGCAAGCCACCCATATAGGGCTGCAAGGCGACGGGAATGGCGATCGCCCCACCCGGCTGCTGATAGTTTTCCATGACCGCGATCATCGTACGGCCGATAGCGAGGCCAGAACCGTTCAGGGTGTGGACGAAGCGCGTGCCCTTGGCTCCCGCTTCGCGGAAGCGCGCCTTCATGCGGCGCGCCTGGAAGTCGCCGCAATTGGAGCAACTCGATATCTCGCGATAGCGGTTCTGCCCCGGCAGCCAGACCTCGATGTCATAGGTCTTCCGGGCGGAGAAACCCATATCGCCGGTGCAGAGCGTTACGGTGCGATAGGCAAGCTCGAGGCGCTTCAGGATCGTCTCGGCGCAATTGGTCATCCGCTCATGCTCCTCGCCCGACTTGTCGGGATGGGCGATGGAGACCAGCTCTACCTTGCTGAACTGATGTTGGCGGATCATGCCGCGCGTATCCTTGCCGGCGGCGCCCGCTTCGGAACGATAGCAAGGCGTATAAGCGGTGAAGCGCAGCGGCAGGGATTGCGCCTCCAGGATCAGATCGGCGGCGAGGTTTGTCATCGGCACCTCGGCCGTGGGAATCAGCCAGAATCCACCGGATACCGAGAACAGGTCCTCAGCGAATTTCGGCAATTGCCCCGTGCCATACATCGCCTGGTCGCGCACCAGATTGGGCGGGACGATCTCGGTATAGCCGAATTCGCTGGTGTGAATGTCCAGCATGAAGGCGGCGAGCGCGCGCTCCATGCGCGCCAGCGCCCCCTTCAGCACCACGAAGCGTGCGCCCGACATCTTGGCTGCTGCCTGGAAATCCATCAGGCCCAGCGCCTCGCCCAGGTCGTAATGCTCCTTGGCGGAGTTCAGGCGTGGCGGCGTGCCATGGCGGCGAATTTCGAGATTGGCCGTCTCATCAGCGCCGTCCGGCACATCGGCCGCGGGAAGATTGGGGATGCCGGCAAGCCTTGCATCGATGGCGGCTGCTGCCTCGCGCTCGGCGGCTTCGGCCGCGGGCATCGCTGTCTTGAGGCGGCCGACTTCCACCGCCGCGGCACTGGCCGCTGCTTCGTCACCCGCCGCCTTCAGCTTACCGATCTCGCGGGAGAGGCTGTTGCGTAGCGCCTGCATCTCCTCGGCCTGCTGCACCAGGCGCCTGCGCTCCTGGTCGAGGGCGAGAAATTCCGCCGCCATCGGCGGCAAGCCGCGGCGCTTGAGGCCGGCATCGAAGGCCTCGGGATTGTCGCGGATCGCCTTTATGTCGTGCATTGGGCAGCGAATCGTTATTTGGCGCTGCGGAAGTTATAGGCTGGCGGAGTCGCCGAAGTCCACGGCAAGCCGAATTGAGTGTCAGTCTTTCAACTCGGCGTCCAATGCGGCATCGCGCTCGGCGCGTTTCTTCTCCACCAGCTTTGCCGACCAGATCGAAATCTCGTAGAGCAGGACGATGGGAATCGCCAGGCTCATCATGCTGAAGGGGTCCGGCGGGGTGATGATGGCCGCCACGGCAAACACCCCGACGATGGCGTAGCGGCGCTTCTTGCGCAGGCCCTGCGACGTCACGATGCCGACCCGCGCCAGCAGCGTCAGCAGGACCGGAAGCTGGAAGCACATGCCGAAGGCGAAAATCAGCTTCATGACCAGGGACACGTAATCCCCGACACGGGCCTGAAGCTCGATCGCCATGGTCTCTGGCCCGCCGCTCTGCTGGAAACCCAGGAAGAAGCGCCAGGCCACCGGCAGCATCAGGTAGTACAAAACCGCCGCGCCGATGGTGAAAAGAATGGGGGTTGCGACCAGGAACGGCAGGAAGGCGGAGCGCTCATGCTTGTAGAGACCGGGTGCCACGAAAATCCAGATCTGGGAAGCGAAGATCGGAAAGGTGAGGCAGGCCGCGCCGAAGAAGGCGACCTTGACTTCGGTGAAGAACACCTCGGTCAGATCCGTATAGATGAAATGCTGGCCCGGCTGAATCCGCAGCAGGATGTCCGCCAGCGGCTGGGCCAGGAAGTTAAAGATGTGCTGAGCGAAGAAGAAGCAGAGGATGAAGGCGACCAGCAGCCCGGCCACTGAATAAAGCATGCGCTTGCGCAGCTCGACCAGATGGTCGAGCAAGGGCATCTTCTTGTCTTCTTCCGCCCCCGCAAACATCAGGCCGTTTTCTTGAGCTCGTTGGAATCCGTTTCGAGCGTCGCGGTTTTTGGCGCGGTATTCTCCGGCGCTCCCGTGTCAGCAGGCGCCGGCGGCTGGGCTGCCTCTTCGGCCGGGGGTGGCGGGACGACGGAGTTCGGCGGTGCCGGCGGCGGGTTGTTGATCACCACATTCGCCATGTCTGGATTGGGGGGCCCGGAAAGTGCCGCCGGCCTGTTGTCGTCGGCATAGACCGGCTGGATGGATTCCGTCGGACCGACGGGTGGACTTTCCAGCGCCGTTTTCAGCTCGCCGGTGCTGTCGACATGTTCCTCGATGGTCTTGTCCAGACCCTCGCTCACGGCCTGTTTGATGGTCCGGCGCGTCTCCTCGACCTCCGCCTCGCGCATCAATTCGTCCACGCCGCTGCGGAATTCGCCGGCAAGCTTGCGGCCCGTGCGCAAAAGCTGTGCACCGGTGCGGATGGCGTTCGGCAATTCCTTGGGGCCGAGCACCAACAGGGCGATCACAATGAACAGCCCTATATGCGACCAGCTAAGGTCGAACATGAAGGTGCCCCGGTTTCAGGCGGCGAGCCGGCGGGAACTACCCGGCAGCCTTGTCCTTGTTGTCCTCGATGGCCTTGTCGGTGCCGGCTGTCTCCGGCTTTTCGTCGCCCTTCAGACCCTTTTTGAAGGCGGTGATCCCCTGTCCCATGTCCTTCATCAAGTTGGGAATCTTCCCGCGCCCGCCGAACAGCAACAGCACGACGGCGAGAATGATCAGAAGGTGCCAAATGCTAAAACTACCCATGGCTATCTCTCCCAGGCCCCGCAGGGCGCAAAGTCGGGCGGACTATGGCAAAAAGGCCACTTCGCCGCAACGAGCCTTATCTGGCGTTCTTCAACCCGAAAATAAAGGCATTTCTGCGCTTTAGCGAACATGGGGCGAATTGTCGCCCAAGGTCCTGTTCAGCGGGACAGCACCGCCCGGATCAACGAGACGGAGTCTCGTCCTCGCCGTTCTCGTCGTCCTCCACCGCGGCTTCCGCCGCCGCGACGACGGAATCGAAATCATGGGTGGAAGCAGGATTGCCATCGCCCCCTTCGGCTTCCTCGCCCTCACCCGCATCCTCCGCCGGAGCCATGGCCGACATGGCCTTCGCCCCCAGGGTCGATATGGCCGAGCGTGCGTCGAGAAGGCCGGCCGCGCGCAATTCTTCCAGCCCCGGCAGGGCCTCGCGGCTTTCCAGGCCGAAATGGTCGAGGAAGGCATCGGCGGTGACCCAGGTCACGGGACGGCCAGGCGTCTGGCGCCGGCCCTTGGGACGGATCCACCCCGCCTCCAGCAGGGTATCGAGCGTGCCCCTCGACAACGCCACGCCGCGCACCTCTTCGATTTCGGCGCGGGTGATCGGCTGCTGATAGGCGATGATGGCCAAGGTCTCGATGGCTGCCCGCGACAATTTGCGCGTCACCTCGGTCTCGATCTGCAGCTTGTCGGCGAGATCGGGCGCGGTGCGGAACGCCCAGCGGTCCTCGATCTGGATCAGATGCATGCCCCGATTGGCATACAGGTTGCGCAATTCCTCAAGCAACCCCTTGAGGTCGGCCCCTTCGGGCAGGCGGTTGACAAGCGCCTTCTCGCCGATGGGCTCGGCCGAGGCGAACAGGATCGCCTCCAGCAGCCGCAGCAATTGGAAGCGGTCTTCACTCATGAGGCAGCGCCTTCCTCGTGGGTCCTGATGTAGATGGGGCCAAACGTGCCGTCCTGGCGGATGCGTGCCCGGCCGGCGCGCACCATCTCCAGACTGGCGGCAAATGTGGCCGCGATCGCCGAACGGCGCACCAGCCCGTCGGCCAAACCCTCGGGCAGGAAACTTGCCAGCGAGGTCCAGTCGAGGATGTTGCCGATGACGCCGCCCAAACGCTTCAGCGCATCGTCCATCGAATAGAGATCGGTCGGCAGGATGTGGAGCGCACCTTCATGGCGCCGGCCGGCATGGCTGCCATAGGCCTTGAGCAGGTCATAAAGCGTGGCGCTATAGATTGGCCTGGCGATGACGCGGAAACGCTCCGGCGCACCGCGCGGAAAGATGTCGCGGCCAAGCTGCGGACGGCCCATCAGCCGTTGGCCCGCTTCCCGCATTGCCTGCAGGCGCTGGAGCTGGAAGGCGAGTGCCGCGGCAAGCTCGGCGCCCGTGGGCTCGCCTTCGCCTTCCGGCTCGGGCAGCAGCAAGCGCGATTTGAGATAGGCAAGCCACGCCGCCATGACGAGATAGTCGGCGGCGATTTCCAGGCGCAGCTGGCGCGCGCGCGCGATGAAAGCGAGGTACTGGTCGGCGAGATCGAGAATGGAGATCTTGCGCAGGTCGACCTTCTGGTCGCGGGCCAGAAGCAGCAGCACGTCGATCGGCCCTTCATAGCCGTCGAGATCCAGCACCAGCGCGTCTTCCGGCGAGATCGGCTCGCGCTGGTCTTCCTCAAAGCTGTCGTCGGCCGGAGTCATATCGCTGCTTCATTCCAGGGGCGGCAGAATCGCCTGCGATCCGGTGACGGTCGCAATGGCGTTATAGAGAAAATTCATCGGCGGGAACAGCAAGCGCGGCAACAGATTGAGATCTCCTCTGTGCAGCATTTCGCTCAGCAGCGCCGGGCCGATGATAATCGCCAGAAGGATCAGCATTCCGAAACGCTCGATACGCGCAATCCGCATGGCGAGAGGTCTCGGCAGCAGGCCCACGAGAACCCGGCCACCGTCGAGCGGAGGCAGGGGAATCATGTTGAAGATCGCAAGAACGAGATTGAGCACGATGGAGAGCGCCAGCGTGGTGACGAACCAATCCGCTGCCGCAGGAGGCAGCAAGCCCGCCACATGGGCGAGAAGCGCGGAAACAAGGGCAAGCAGCAGGTTCATGCCGGGACCCGCCAGCGCCACCAAAACCATGTCCCGGCGCGGATGATGCAGCCGGCCGAAGTTCACCGGCACGGGCTTGGCATAGCCGAACAGGAAAGGCGAGCCGGCGAGCTTGAGAATCGCCGGCAGGATGATCGTACCGAAGGGATCGATGTGACGCAGCGGATTCAAGGTGACACGGCCGCGCTGATAGGCGGTATCGTCGCCCAACCGGTACGCGGCGAGGCCATGGGCGGCTTCATGCAGGGGGATCGCCGTCAACACCGGGAAGACCCATAGCGAGGCGGACCAGAGCGTCTCGGCGAGACCCCCGCTAAACATTGCCTGCCATCAGCGCGCCCAGGCGCGCGAGCAGCACCTGCCGGTCCGCCGGCGCGGCCTTCGGTTTCGCATACGAAAGACGCTTCTTCGTCGCCATCGAAATCTCCGGCACCACCGCCTGCAGCGTCAGCATTTCTTCCATCTTGCCGTTGCAATGGAGCGCCAGATCGCAGCCCGAGGCGAGAGTGGCGCCGGCGCGCTCGGCAATGGTTCCGTGCAAGGCTTCCATGGAAAGATCATCGCCGACCAA
Source organism: uncultured Rhodospirillaceae bacterium (assembly GCA_964594035.1). GTDB lineage: Bacteria > Pseudomonadota > Alphaproteobacteria > Dongiales > Dongiaceae > DASXQK01. Next base: position 8,621 of record CAZQLF010000008.1, read on the forward strand.
CACGCCATCGAACCCGATATAGCCACGAATGACCTCTTCGACAATTCGTGGCGACGTCGTCGCCGGGCGATCCGGGTCGATGGCGGGAAAGACGAGATGGCCCGTCATCGCCCAGGGCATGTCGGACAGCGCCTTGAACGGCCGGAAGTCGGATGCCTCGAGCTCGGCACGGCTCGCCTCGACGATGGGCAGGTTCAGATGGCTATCGACCATCCCGCGGCCATGGCCCGGGATGTGCTTGATGATCGGCGTGACGCCGGCGGTCATGAACCCTTCGCAGGCCGCACGCCCCAGCAGCGCAATAATCTCCGGATTGGCGGAATAGGCGCGGTTGCCGATGACGTCATGGGCGCCGGGAAAGCGCAGATCGAGGACCGGCGCACAGACCGTATCGATGCCGAGATCAGCCAGTTCAGCGCCGATGAGTTGGGCATTCAGCCGCGCCGCCTCGCTTCCCATCGCGCGGTCGCCCTCGGCAATCTCGCCGAAGAAGGCCGCCGGAGGTGCGGCGCGCCATTGCGGCGGGCGAAGCCGCTGGACGCGCCCACCCTCCTGATCGATCAGCACCGGCGCGTCAGCCCGGCCGACCGACCGCTTCAACTCGCTGACAAGGGCGCGAACCTGGTCCGGCGTGTCGACATTGCGGGCGAACAGGATGAACCCCAGCGGATTGAAGCGCGTAAAAAACTGGCGCTCCTCCGCCGTGAGGCGAGGTCCGCCACAACCGAGGATGACGGCTCTCGGGCTCACAGGGCCGGATGCGCCGTCAGACAGCGAACGAACGTGGCGTCAGGGTTTGACGAGGCATTGCTGTCCAGATGATTTCAGCTGTTCGCAGGCAGCCGCGGCGGACGCCTTGTCGGGGAACGGGCCCGCCTGGACCCGATAGTAGATGCCCTGGGTGCCGAGATCGGCACGCACGATATGGACCGTCAGCGAGCCAAGCACGTCGATATGCTTTCCAAGGATGCGCTTCCAGGCGCTGTTCGCCTCCGCCTCGCTCTTCAGCGCGGCGAGCTGGATACGGAAGTCGGCAGTGGCTGCAGGCTGCGTACCGGTCGACGTGTCGGCACTGGCGACCGTGGTGTCGGTTGACGGGGTCGTGGTTGAGGCGGTGGTTGTTGAGGACGTGGTTGTTGAGGTGGTGGGGGTCGAGGTGGTGGTGGCGCTGGGGGTTGTTGGGGCCAGCATGGGAACCCCGTAAAGGTCGCCCGCATCGGTCGACGGATTTGTCGCTACCGCGTTCCCCGTACCCGTATCGCTGCTCGCGGTCGAACCGGTATCGGCGGTGGTTGCGGACGTCGTCGCAGCACTGCCGGACGTCGTGGTCGCCGTGCCGGAGCTTGTGTCGGTTGACGTAGTCCCGGTCGTGGCAGCCGTGGTCGTCGCCGTTCCTGCTGTCGATGTGTCGGTCGAGGTCGTTGTGGCCGCGGTGCCGTCGGTTGTGGCCGGCGGCAGCGGTGCCGGTGGCGGGACAAGCGTCTGTGTCGCAGAGCCGCTATCGGTGGAAGCGGCCGGCGCCGGTGCCGTGGTGCCTGTGTCCGTCGTCGTGGTGCCCGCGTCGGTCGTCGAGGGAACCGGCGTTGGCGGAGGTGGCGGCGTCTGCGGCACTTCCGGCGTGGGCAGCAGCACCTCGGTCTTCGGCTGGCTGGTGTTGGTGCCGGAGATCTGGTCATAGACGGTCTGCTGCTGGCCCGTCGTGTCGGTCGATTGCTGATCGCTCGGCGGTACTTTCGCCGGATTTGCATCGGCGGTGATTGTCGGCACCGGCCCCTTGTTCGGCCCCGCAACGATCGCTTGATAGGCCCACCAGACGATGCCGGCGAAGACGGCGATGGCGATGAACGATAGGGCGTAAGGCAGCATCCGTGTCCGGCTGGGCGGCGTCTCAAGCCGATCTTGTTCGGCACCCCCTGCGAAAGTACTGGCTGCAGGAGCCGGTGGAATTTCGGGCCCGCTGCGCGACAGCAGGTCGGGCTCGATGATCCCCTGATTGGCCGCCGGGACGACGATCGGTGCGGGCTCCGCCGGCGCCGCGGCAGAGAGCTGAGGCTCAACCCGTGGTGCGGCCGGGGCTGGTGTGGCACCCGGCTTGCCAACCTCGCCGCGCAAGCGCCGCAACGTGGCGGCGACTGCTTCCTGCAGATCGTCGGGGGTCCGATTTTCCGTCGCCATCAACGCATCTCCTCAACCGGTTCGACCCCGAAAATCTCGAGGCCGGAAGCGATCGTCAGCGCCATGGCCCGTATCAGGGCAAGCCGCGCCGCTGTCAGGGCCCTGTCCTCGGCGATCAGGAAGCGCAATCCTGCTTCTTCCTTGCCCCGGTTCCACAGCCCATGAAAGGCGGCCGCCAAATCGTACAGATAGAAGGCGATCCGATGCGGCTCGTGCGCTTCGGCCGCACTCTCCACGACTCGCGGCCAGCCCGCCATCAATTTGATCAAAGCAAGCTCGCCCGAGTCGGTCAAGCGAGCGAGATCGGCTGTGACATTTTCAAGTCCCGGCATCTCCGCCGCTGCGTTGCGCAAGACCGAGCGCGAGCGCGCATGCGCGTACTGCACGTAAAACACCGGGTTGTCACGCGACTGTTCGAGAACTTTCGCCAGATCGAAATCGAGTGGCGCGTCGTTCTTGCGTGTCAGCATGATGAAACGCACGACGTCCTTGCCGACCTCCTCCACCACCTCGCGCAAGGTGACGAAGGTGCCGGCGCGTTTCGACATCTTCACCGGCTGGCCGTCGCGCAGCAGGCGCACGAGCTGGCAGATCTTCACGTCGAGTGCGCCTTCGCCGCCGGTGATCGCCTTCACCGCTGCCTGCATGCGCCGGATGTAGCCCGCATGGTCGGCGCCCCAGACGTCGATCATGGTCGGCGTGCCACGCCGGAACTTGTCGAAGTGGTAGGCGATGTCGGCAGCGAAATAAGTCCAGCTGCCGTCCGACTTGCGCAACGGCCGGTCGACGTCGTCGCCGAACTCCGTCGCCTTGAACAGGGTCTGCGGGCGCGGCTCCCAATCCTCCGGCGCCTTGCCCTTCGGCGGATCGAGGGTGCCGATGTAAAGCAGGCCACGGTCCTCGAGAGTCTGCAGCGCGCGATCGACGCCGCCGGATTCCACCATGGCGCGCTCGGAGCTGAAGACCTTCTGCACGACGCCAAGCGTCTTCAGGTCTTCGCGAATGCCTTCCATGATCCGGTCGATGGCAAAGCGGCGGATCGGCGCCAGCCATTCCGCCTCCGGCTTGTTGCGCCACCTGTCGCCGTCGCGCGCCACCAGCGCCTGGGCGACGTCCTTCAGATACTCGCCGGGATAGAATCCTTCGGGAATTGCCGGGATCGTTTCGCCCAGCGCCTCGCGATAGCGCAGGAAAGTCGAGCGCGCGAGGATGTCCACCTGGGCACCCGCATCGTTGATGTAGTACTCCCGTGTCACCTTGTAGCCGGCCTTGGTCAGCAAGGCGGACAAGGCATCGCCGATAACCGCGCCGCGCGCATGGGCGATGTGCAGCGGCCCGGTCGGATTGGCCGAGACGTACTCGACATTCACGGCCCCGCCGCCGCCGGTATCCGACGCACCATAGTTGCGGCCGGCCGCAAGGATGTCGGGAATACAGGCTTGCCAGAAGCGGTCGGCGATCTTCAGGTTGATAAAGCCGGGGCCGGCGATCTCGACGCCAGTCACCTCGTCGACATTGGCCAGCCGCTCCGCCACGCGCTCGGCAATCGTGCGCGGCGGCAGGTTCGCGGGCTTGGCCAGCACCATAGCCGCGTTGGTTGCGATGTCGCCATGGCTGGCATCGCGTGGCGGCTCGGCAGTGACGCGCGATGTGTCGAGCCCGGCGGGCAGGCCGCCGGATGCAACCAGCACCTCGATCTCGGCGACGATCTTCTGGCGAATGTAGGCAAAGGCATTCATGGCGAAATCGAATCCGTTCCTGTCAGCCGGTGATGCGCCTCGAAGGCATAGCGATCGGTCATCCCGGCGATGTAATCCGCCACCAGCCGCGCGGTCGCGGACGATCCCGCCTCTCCCGCTTCCGCCCGCCATTCCGGCGGCAGCATGACCGGATCGGCAAGATAGGCTGCGAACAACTCGCTCACCGCCTGCGAGGCTTCGGCGGTCGCCCGGAAGACCCGCTCGTGGCGATACATCCGTTCGAACAGGAAGCGCTTGAGGGCCCGGTCGTTCTCGCGCATGGCAGGCGAAAACGAGACGACCGCACGATCCAGCCCGCGGATGTCCTCCACATGGCGCGGCGCGGCCTCGGCCAGCCGGCGGCGCGTTTCCTCTATCAAATCGCGCACCATGCGGTCAATCAGACGGCGGATCGATTCATGGATCAGCCGCGCGTGTTCGAGCCCCGGATAGCGGGCTGCCACGTCGGCGAACACCGGACCGACCAGAGGCACATCGGCAAGGTCGGCGATCTCGAACAGCCCGGCGCGCAGGCCATCGTCAATATCGTGGTTGTTGTAGGCGATGTCGTCGGAGAGGGCCGCCACCTGCGCCTCGACACCGGGCCAGCCGCCAAGCTCGAGATCGCGTGCCTCGCGCGAATAGCGGGCGATCGTCGCCGGCACGCCGCGCGCCTGATGCTTCGCCGAGGCACCACTGCCGATAAGGGGGCCGTTATGCTTGGCGATCCCTTCGAGGCTTTCCCAGGTCAAATTGAGGCCGTCGAACCCGGCATAGCGCCGCTCAAGGCCAGTGAGGATGCGAAAGGTCTGTTCGTTGTGATCGAAGCCGCCAAACCGGACTATGGCCCGGTCGAGCGCTTCCTCGCCGGCATGGCCGAAAGGCGGATGGCCGAGGTCGTGAGCCAGCGCCACCGCCTCCGTCAGGTCTTCGTCGATGGCCAGTACCCGGGCAACGGATCGGGCAATCTGGGCGACCTCGATGGTATGGGTCAGCCGCGTGCGGTAATGATCGCCCTCGTGATAGACGAAGACCTGGGTCTTGTGGGCCAGCCGCCGGAAGGCGGTGGAATGCAGGATGCGGTCGCGGTCGCGCTGAAAGGCCGACCGGCGCGGGCTTTCCGGCTCCGGCACCAGCCGGCCGCGGGAGAGCTCCGGGTGGCTGGCATAGGGGGCAAGGGCCGGCATGGCCGGGGAAGGTATCGGCAAGCCAGGGCTTTTACAAACTGGGCCATCCTGGCCCGGATGGGTTTGACAAACCGGCCTTCCTCCTTACATTGAAACGGCAGGCAATCGATCCCGGTGCAAAAACCACAATCGATTCAGGCCTATGAGCATGGAGCCATGAACGAGATCACCCCGGTCAAGCAGGTCACCCTGACGGAAGCGGCGGCCAAACGCGTGGCCCAGCTTGTCGCGGCCGAGGGCAATCTGAACCTCATGCTGCGCCTGGCGGTCTCCGGCGGCGGGTGCTCGGGCTTCCAGTACGGATTTTCCTTCGACGACACGCGGCGCGAGGATGATGTCCTGTTCCAGCGCGACGGGGTAAAGCTGCTGGTCGACACGACCTCGCTCGACCTCCTGGCGGGCGCGGAGATCGATTTCGTCGAGGATCTCGTCGGCGCCTCTTTCCAGGTGCGCAATCCCAACGCCACCTCGTCCTGCGGCTGCGGCACTTCTTTCTCCGTCTAGCCTGACATGGCAGTTCGCGTCGCGGCCTGGAACGTCAATTCGGTCCGCAGCCGGATCGTGCATCTCGCCGGCTGGCTGAAGGCCGTTAAACCGGATGTCGTCCTGCTGCAGGAATTGAAGGTGATGAACGAGGGTTTTCCGCGCCTTGAGGTGGAAGACCTTGGCTACAACCTCGCCATCGTCGGCCAGAAGACCTACAACGGCGTTGCCATCCTTTCGCGCCATCCTATGACCGTCGAAGCCACGCGGCTGCCGGGCGACGACAAGGACGAGCACGCCCGCTATGTCGAAGCGCTGATCGAGGCCGGCGGCAAGGTTCTGCGGGTCGCGAGCATTTATCTGCCCAACGGCAATCCGGTCGACAGCGACAAGTTTCCCTACAAGCTTGCCTTCCTCGACCGGCTGCACGATCACGCGGTCAAGCTGCTGCAATACGAAGAGCCGCTGGTGCTGGGCGGCGACTACAACGTCGCACCCACCGATGACGACGTGTACGACCCGGTGAGCTGGAAGGACGATGCGCTGTGCCGGCCGGAGACGCGGGCGAAGTTCCGCCGCCTTCTGAATCTCGGATTGGTGGATGCCTACCGCGCACTCCACGCCGAGCCCAACCGCTACACCTTCTGGGACTATCAGTCAGGACGCTGGCAGAAGGATGAGGGCCTGCGCATCGACCACCTGCTGCTGTCGCCCCAGGCGGCCGACCGTCTCTCGGACGCGGATATCGACCGCGATCCACGCAAGCTGGAGAAACCCTCCGACCACACACCTGTGTGGTGCGAGCTGGAGCTTTAGTTCCGGGCGAACAGTCTCGAGATGCCGAGCGCTGCTATTCCGGCAGCCCGGCTTTTCCCAAAGCTTCCTTCCACCTTGCGAAATCTTCCGGTCGCCGCAGAGTCAAGAAGTCTGCGATGTTCGAGAGGCGTAAGTTCGGGTCGTACTGGCGCAAGCGAGCCATCGCACTCTGCGCCTCGACCGGGCGACCGGCCAGCACGTGGCTTGCCGCCGCCGCGCACAAGACCAGGAGAAAGCTTCTTTCCTCCCGGCCGGCGAGCTCGGCCCATTTCGACGCCTCATCGTACCGTCCGGCAAAAAAGTGGGCGAGCGCTGTGCCGGCCTGCATCTGGAAGAAGAGCGGATCTTGCGGGCTCATGCGCATCGCCCGGGCGAATCGCTCGATCGCGGTTTCAGGATCGCCCATAAAGATTGTTACCCAACCGCTGAATAGCCAGGCCGATGCCAGATTTGGGTTCAGCGTCAGGGCCCGGTCCGTGAGCCTGGCACCAGACTCAAGATCCCCGACCACGAAGGCGAGCGCGAGCCCGGCCGTCCACAGTGCAACCGGATCATCCCGGCCGAACTCGGCAGCCAACCGGGCAAGGCGCGCCGCTTCTGCTTTCTCCTTTTCGCGGTCGACGACCCAGCCTGCCGTCTTGCGTTGCGAAAAGCAGCGCGCGGCAAACCCGTAGGCGGAGGCGTAGTCGGGATCGAGCTCGATAGCCCGATAAAACATCCTCAACGCTTCCTCATTCCCCTCCCGGGTCCACCGATGCACGCCTGCCAGACCTCGCAGGTAATAGTCGTAGGCGTCGAGGCTTTCTGTCGGCTTTCGCTTGGCCCGCTCGATTTCGGCCTGCTCGAGCTTCGGTCCGATGGCGGCCACCACGCTCGTTGTGACCTGGTCCTGAATATCGAAGATATCCTTGAGTTCTCCTTCGAAGCGATCCGCCCACAGATGCATTCCGGTGGACGCGTCGATGAGCTGTCCCGTAATGCGCACGCGCTTGCCGGCCTTGCGCACGCTTCCCTCGAGCAGGTAACGCACCCCCAGTTCGCGCCCGACCTGCTTCAGGTCGATGGCGCGCCCTTTGTAGGCGAAGCTCGAATTCCGCGCGATGACGAAAAGCCATCGCATTCGGGAGAGCTCGGTGATGATGTCGTCCACTATTCCGTCGGCGAAGTAGTCCTGCTCGGCGTCGCCGCTCATGTTCTGAAAAGGCAGAACTGCGATGGACGGCCTGTCCGGCAAGGCCAAGGCGCTTGGCTTCGCCACCATCTCGCCATGCGCCAGGACACGGAAAACCTGGACCGGCTCCGATATATTCTTCAGCGCTTGGTTACCGAGATCCTCAAAACCGAACCGGACCTTTCCTCGCACATGATTGAAAACAGTTCGAGACACAAAGACAGAGTTCGGATCAGCAATGGCTTCAAGACGCGCGGCGATGTTGACTCCGTCACCATAGATGTCGTTCCCCTCGATCATGACGTCGCCGAGATTGACGCCCACCCGCAGCATGATGCGGCGATCCCCATCCAAAGCGGCGTTGGCGGCCTCCATGGCTTCCTGCAACGCGACGGCGCAGCTGACGGCGTCGACGGCGCTGCCAAACTCGACCAGCACCCCATCGCCCATGACCTTGACGATGCCTCCGTGATGTTTGCTGACCATCGGCGGGAAAAAGTCCCGGCGCCCGGCCTTGGACCCTCCCACCGCTCCCTCCGTCCCCCCCCTCCAA
>CAZQLF010000009.1:0-16727 GCA_964594035.1 uncultured Rhodospirillaceae bacterium
AACCCACCCCAAGGTTTGCCCGGGCCCAGGGCGGGTAGGGGTGTTAGGGCTCCGGCGGGCCGCCGCCGGGGATAGCGAGGAAAGGGCGCCGGAGTGCGAGCGCGAAGTGAAGCCCGCCGCTGTCATTGGTAATCACGATGCCCGCGTCCCGGATAAGGGATAGAAACTGCATGATCGATGTCTGTCCCGACATGTCGATGAGCTGTTGGCGCTCTCGCGGCGCAAGATGCCGGCCGAATGCCTCGACGGGCCTGCGCCCGGCAATGACGATCATCCTGTCGGTACGGTCGGCAAGCTTGCCGGCAAGGACCTCGAATTTCGCCACGGGCCAGGACTTGAGGGGACTGGACGAATCCGGGACGATCAGCAGGTAGCCCGGGGGCAGCGCATTTTTAGCAAGCGGCAGAGCAAAGCTAGGAAGATTTTGCGGCGCGTCAGGCCAGCCAAGATCGGTCAGGAACTCGGCATAGCGCTCCAGCTCATGCATCGTCCGGCCTGAGGGAGATGTGAGCCGGCGATACCAGCGATCGCCGAACCATCGGCCGAGCGGCCCGATGAAGGCTGGCGAGCCACCCGAACCCAGACGCTCCGGTGCCCTCGTTGTCCGCATCAGGCAATCTTCCACCGCGAGCATCCGATTGAAGGTCGGCTGCAAAGCCACGCTATGTCCACGGGCGCGTACGCTTTTCAGCACCTGCAGGCGATATCGCAGAGACCGCACAATGCGGTGGCGGTCGATTTCCACGATTTCGTCGGCCGGCGCGAAACGGCCGGCGAGTTCGGCGACGCTGGGCTGGCAATACAGAACGAGCTGGAACCGCTCGCCTGGATAGCGCCGGCGAATCTGCTCCAGGCAAGGTAATGCCAGCACGATGTCGCCGGCGCCATGGAGGACAAAGATCGCCACGCTTGGCTTACCGGACTGCGCCGGCGCCAGTTCGCGCCGAGGGAAAGGAAACGCAAGCGCATCGAAGCCCGCCAGAAGAAAGGCGCGCAGTTCGCTCAACGTCCATCGCAGACGCCGCCACAGGCCAACCAAGCTTGTTACTCCCTTCATCGGAACAGCCTACGAGAAGGCGGCGGCGTGCTGCCAGCGCTTTCGGAGGCCACCGGCAAGGTCTATAGCGTATGACGAAGACGAAAGCGGCGAGGCGCGGGGCGCCATCCATGCGAATCTGCATCGTGACGCTGTTTACCGAAGAGATTGCCGGCTATGGCAAGCTCAGCGCCGCGAACAAGAAGAGCTATGCCAAACGGCACGGCTATGATTTCGCCGTCTACGACCGGTCCTCGGATGCCAGCCGCCATCCGGCTTTCAGTAAACTTGCCGCGATGAAGACCCAATTGGCTAACCATGATTGGGTCTTCTGGTCCGATGCCGATTCATTGATCATGAATCCGGACATCCGGCTCGAATCCATCATACGGCGCAGCCCCGACAGCGACATGATCCTGACCTGGGAGTCCGGCGCGGCACCGATCAACACCGGTCAGTGGCTGGTCCGCAACACGCCATGGAGTGCGGCTGTGCTCGAACAAATCGCTGATCCGGACTGTCCCAATCCGCGGCCTCACTGGCTGGAACAGGGGGCGCTGGTGGGATGGCTGGAGGAAGAGCTGGAGCGCTGGCGGCATGTTCGCGTCCTGCATCCGCGCGTCATGAACTCCACGCCCGCTGCGGGACACTATCGGGATCTCAATCTCAGCGCCTCGCGTTACCGCAAGGGTGACTTCATCATCCACTTCTGGCCGATGGCGCGGGACGTGACGGCTGTCGGCGAAGCCATGCAGCAATATCACCAACTGGCGGCCGCGGAACGCTCGCGCTATGCCCGTATTGGCGCTCTCGCGCGGGCCGCGTGGCTGAGCCGCCGCATGGGGGTCCGCTGAGTGCCCGCGCAGCGCCGCCTCCTGATCGTCACGCCGACCTACGACCGGCCCGACCGCCTGGCATATCTTGAGCGCTGCCTGTCGTCGTTTTCGCACGTTTCCGGATTGCACTGGATCCTCGTCGAGGATGCGGGCGCACCATCGCCGGAGGTGGCACGGCTTCTGGCGCGAAGCGGCATCAGCCATGAGTGTCTCGCCACCGGTCCCACGCGCCGCTGGGGAAATGCGCAGCGTGACCTGGCGCTGCGCTACATCAGGGACAAAGGACTGCAGGGGATCGTCTATCTTGCCGATGACGACAATGGGTATCAGCCGCAACTCTTCGCCGAACTCGGCAAGGTGAAACGTGTCGCGGTTCTGCCAGTAGGCCTGCTTGGCCCCTGGGGCATCGAACGGCCGATCCTGCGACAGGGCCGGATCGTGGGCTGGCGCGCCCATTGGAAAAGCCGGGGTTTTCCCGTGGACATGGCCGGCTTTGCCTTCGATGCGGCGCTGCTCCGGGCGATCGAGGGGCCGATATGGACCTATGCCGGACGGGGCGGGGAGTCTGAATTCCTCGAACGGCTGGTGACCTCATCGGACGAGTTGGAAGTTCTCTGCGATGAGGGCGGGCATTGCTACGTCTGGCACAACCTGGCGCTGGGCCGGACTGTTTTTCTCGCTCTGATCGCGTATCGGCTGCGGCGCTGCGTCACTGTCCTCGTCGAGAAGTTGCTGCGGCCGCTTCTCGCTGGCCGAAGAAACGCGTCGACGCGATGACGTCATCCGCCGAATTGAAAATCCTGGAGATCGGGCAGTTCTGCCATATGAAGCGCGTGCTGCCGGCGCAGACGACGTTGATATTCACCGGCGAGAACTGGGCGGAATGCGAGGGCCTGGACCACCGCGCCTTCGACTTCACACTGCTGCCCTGGCTTCGACGAAGCGTGCTGCGCGGCGACTGGGACATGGCCGTTTGTCATGTGCCGGTGCGTCCGGTCTGGGACCGCAAACACGGCCTCGGCATCGCGTTGAAAGGACTTCTGCGGCGCTTCATTCACACCCGCACCCTCGGCACGCATCTGCTACCCGTGCGCGGCCCTACGCCTATCGTGATGCTGGATTTCAATGACGAGCCCTGGGTCCCGGGTCATGCATTCGCTCATCTCGATCACGCAATTCTCTATTTCAAGCGCGAACTGCCGACCGACCTTGCCAAAGCGTTCCTCGATCAGTCGCCGGTGCTGAGGACTCATCCGGACGCCATGTCGTCCTCCTTCGTGCAGCGTAACTTGCCAAAGCTGCGCCCCATGTCGGCGCCCATTCCCGAGGAGGTCGTCCGGATGGCGCTGGAGACAAAGACGCAAAAGGAAACGGATGTCTTCTTCGTCGGATCGGTCAATTCCACGATTCGTGCGGCGGGACTTCGCGTGCTGAAGGCTCTGCAGGCCGAAGGTTATCGCATCGATATTGCCGAAGGCGGACTTTCCAGGCGAGAATACCTCGCTCGCTGCGCCAGGGCCTGGCTCACTTGGTCTCCTGAAGGCTATGGCTGGGAATGCTTTCGCCATTACGAGGCGAGCCTTTGTCTCTCCGTGCCGGTGCTGAGCCCGCCCGGCATTTTCCGACACCATCCTCTGCGCGAGGGTGAGCATGCGATCTACTATTCGGTAGAAGGTGACGACCTGCGCCGCGCCGTGACAAAGGCCCTTGCCAGTAGGCTAAGCCTCGAGGCGATGGCGCTTGCTGCTCGCGAGCATGTGCTTCGTCATCACACCCTTCCAAAGGCGGTCGATCACATCCTGGACACGGTGCTGAGTGAGATCGACGCGCGCGCCAGACCGCAGTGAAAACATTCATCATCGGCGGCGGCGTGACCGGACTGGCAGCGGGAATCACATCCGGGTTTCCCGTGTTGGAGGCGGCCGAGATGCCCGGCGGCATCTGCGCCACCTACTATCTTCGGCCGGGGAGTTCCACGCGTCTGGCGCGGGCACCGGCAGACGACGAAGCATTCCGCTTCGAGCGGGGCGGCGGACACTGGATCTTTGGCGCCAGTGAAACCGTGCGGCATTTGCTCGAAAGCTTGCAGCCGTTCAAAACCTACGAGCGAAAGGCGAGCGTCTATTTTCCCGAGCGCAACCAGCACGTCCCTTATCCGATCCAGAGCCACAGGGAACGGCTGGCGCCAACGCATGACGGCACGGTAGTAACGCTGCGGGACTGGCTGCTGGCATCATTCGGTCCGGCGCTATGCGAGGAATTCTTCTTTCCCTTCAATGAGCGTTACACCGCTGGCCTCTACGATCGCATCGCCCCGCAGGACGGATACAAGTCACCGCGCACCGGCAGCGGGTACAACGTGCAGTTTGCCTATCCCGTGAACGGTCTCGATGCGCTCACGGCCAGCATGGCCCAGCGCTGCCGCATTCACTATGCGAGCCAGGTGACGGCAATCGACCCTGCCGCCCGGATAGTCGAGATTGCCGACGGCAGGCGGTTCGCTTATGAGCGCCTGATCTCGACGCTGCCGCTGAACCGGGTGATGGCGCTCACCGGCCTTGCGGTCGACGCGCCCGTGGATCCCTGGACATCGGTTGAGGTCCTGAACCTGGCGGCAGCGCGGGGCCCGGCCTGTCCCGACGTTCACTGGTGCTACATACCCCGGACGGGTGCCGGGTTTTGCCGGGTGGGCTTCTACGACAATGTCGAGCCTGCATTCCTTCCCCGATCGAAGCGCGCGGTGCGAGAGCTGGTCTCTCTTTACGTCGAACGCGCTTTTGTCGGCGGTAAGCGGCCAACGGCCGAGGAGACCCAGGCCTATTCGCAACGGGTGGTGCGCGAACTCCAGGATTGGGGTTTCATCGGTGAATTGCTGCTTGCCGATACCACCTGGATCGACGTCGCCTACACCTGGTCGTGGCCCGGTTCGTCCTGGGGCAAAAAATCCCTGAACGCACTGGAGGCGGTGGGCGTCCAGCAGGTCGGCCGCTATGCGCGCTGGAAATTCCAGGGCATTGCCGATTCAATCCAGGCGGGATTGCTTGCAGGTGCGCCAGCGCAGCCAGCGGCAGGCACGTGATGTTGAAAGTCGCCCTGGTTCTCGATCGCTTCGATGTGGAGCTGGGCGGACTCGAAAGCTGGACAGAGCGGCTGGCCCGCTGGCTTCTTGAACGTGGGCACGCGGTATCCGTGGTCTGCTTTGGCGGTTCAGTGGGCGCTCTGCCGATTGAACTCCATGTTGTCGACGGCCGGGGCGGTCCGCTTGCCCGCGCCGCCGCCGTGGACCGCCGGCTTGCGCGGTTGCCGGCAGATATCGTCCACGATACCGGCACTGCGACCGGCGCGGATATTATCCAGCCGCAGACCGGATCGCGTCTGGTTAACCTCGAATTCGACATCGCGGGTCTGCCGCCGTGGCAGCGCCTGCGGGCCCGGCTGTCGCCCCGCGCGCTCTGGTGGCGGCGCGAACTGCGACAGTTGGAACGGCGGCAATTTTCCGATCCTTCGCGGCTCATCGCCGTGTCGCAAATGGTTCGCGATCAGATCGCGCTGTGCTATGGCCTGGACGCCGCCCAGATTGCCGTGGTCCATAATGCAATCGAGACACAGCGTTTTGCTGCCGGCAAGCTTGTGGCGCTGCGCGCGCCCGCGCGCGCAAAATGGGCGCTGGGTGACGCGACAACATTTGTGCTCGTGGCAAACAACTTTCACCTCAAGGGTGTTGGAGCCGCTCTGCAGGCGCTGGCCCGCCTTCGGCTGGTGCCAGCTCGTCTTCGCCTGCTCGTTGCAGGATCTGGCGACGTTCCCTCATTCGAGCGGCTGGCCCACCGCCTGCATGTCGCAGATCAGGTCGTGTTTGCGGGCAGGCTGAACCGTGTCGAAGAAGCCTACGCCGCCGCCGACGTGGCCCTGCAGCCTACACGCTACGATGCCTGCAGTTTGGCGACCATCGAAGGGCTGGCGAGTGGCCTGCCAACGATCACCACGCGCCGCAACGGCGCTGCCGAACTGCTGGCTGATGGAACCCACGGCTACATTCTGGATGACGCCGAGGACGTGGAGGGTCTGGCAGCAGCAATGGAAAGGCTGCTTCAGCCCGAGCTGCGCAGGCAGATGGGCCAGGCAGCCCGCGAACGGGGCGGGCAACAGGACATCGAGAAGAGCTTCCTGGCAATCGAGGCCTTTTATCGCAAGGTTGTGGAAAACCGCAGCAGCCGGTCGCGGGTCTAACGGCCATGCGCCGCCTGCTCGTTATCACCCAGAGCAATTTCGATCCGTCGAGCCGCTTGCGGCTGATGCAGTATTTCCCCGGCTTTGCCAGGGCAGGCTGGCAGATCGATCACCGGCCGCTCCGGCCCTCGCCTTACCGGACGTTTCCTGTCGCGGCGGAGGAGACGCAGGCCTGGAAGTTGCGCGTCACGGCGATGCTCCGACGAGCCTCAGTGTTTGCCGATGCCTTGCGCAGCCGGCACTGCGATGCGGTGATCGTCGGCCGCGAGCTTCCTCACCTGGCGGGGTTCCTTACGTACTGCAATCCGAGACTCGTGTTCGATTTTGACGATGCCATCCATATGTGGCCGGGCCAGGACGCGGTCATCCGGCTTGCGCGGCTGGCGCGCACCATCGTCGCCGGAAACCAGATCCTGGCCGACGCGGCGTCGCAATGGTGCAGCGCAGTCAGGACAATTCCGACGGTGGTCGATCCTGCGGCCTACAAGGTGGCAAAACCTGACGGATCAACGCGGCGGCTGCGGATCGGGTGGCTTGGGTCCGATTATTCGATACGCCAGACCCTGTTTCCGTTTGTGCCGATGCTGGCCGCACTCCAGCGTGAGATTGGATTCGAGTTCGTCATCGTTTCGGGACCGGGTCGGTTCCTTCCCGAACCTGAGCTCGATTATCGCTTTGTCCCCTGGTCGCCCGCTGCCGAAGGTCAGATCGCCAATATCTTCGACGTCGGCATCATGCCGCTGCGGGACGATCCCCTGCAGTGCGCGAAATGCGGAACGAAGCTGCTGCAATGTATGGCGGCGGGGTTGCCCGTCGTGGCGTCGCCGGTTGGCGTGAACAGCGACATCGTCAAGTCTAGCCATAACGGTTATCTGGCCAATAGCCCCGAGGACTGGCGTTCTGCGTTTCAACAGCTGGCCGCGGATTCACTCCTGCGTTCGCGCCTGGGTGAAGCTGGACGCGCGCTAGTCGAGCAAGAGTATTCCCTCGGCCGCTGGCTTCCCGCCTGGCTGGAGGTGCTGGAGGAAACCGCCAAGACCAGGTGAGCCTCAACCGGACGGCTTTCGCCCCGCCGCGATGAAGCGTGGAGGGTTCAACACGCGGCGCACCTCGATGGTCTGCAGGCCGCAAAGCAGAACCTCGCAGCAGGCCTGTTCGCTGAAGCGGTAATAGTCGCCCGGAAAATCATGAAGGCCGAGCACGGGTGTGCCGACGAGATGAGTGTCGATGGCGCTTCTTGCGGCGCTCGTCGGCGGCAGAAAGCGGGCCAGCAGGGCAAGCAGAGGCCGCACCATTCCCGCGCGCGGAGCGCTGTACCCTGGAACGCCGATCACCAACAGGGCGCCCGGCTTGGCAACCCGGCGCATCTCCGCCAAGCTCAGCCAAAATGCCGGATCATGTTCCAGGACAGAGTTGCAGAGGACCACGTCGAAGCGGTTCGATTCAAAGCAGGTCAGATCATTGGCATTCCGTTGCAGGATGACGCAGCCGTCGATCCGGGCCTCGGGTTCGAGGCTGACCCCGATCCTTTCTTTTGCCGCTGCAAGCGAGGGAAGCATGAGCAGCGTCTCGGCGCGGGGAACGGCACCGACCTCCAGCACCGCCCCGGCCTTGCCATGGGCGCGGCAAATCTCGTCGAACGAAGCAAAGACTGCTGGGTGCATGCTTCTGCTATTTAACCCGGGGACGCAGAATGGCTGGTAGAGGATTCGCGTGACCGGCAAGGCCCTGATGGAGTTGCGGCAGCGCTTCAGCGCCTTGCCGCCCCCCGTCATCATCTACAACAAATCCCACTCGGGAAGCAGGCTTCTTGCGCGCGCACTGCGCTCGCAAGGGCTGTTTCTTGGCGCCGAGCGCAATGAAAGCGAGGACGCGCTGCCGCTCCTCCCGGTGGTCGAGCATTGCGTGCTGCGCTTCTATCCCGACTACACGCCGTTATGGGAAGCGAGAGGGGCTGAGATCGAAACGCTGGCCAGCCTCACCGAACAGGCCTTCACGCGCCATCTCGCCGGCTATTCCAGGACGCGCCGGGGTCCGTGGGGCTGGAAACTGTGCGAGACCCTCTATGCCCTGCCGTTCTTCGCCTTCCTCTTTCCCGACGCCAGGGTCATCCACATGCTGCGTGACGGCCGCGACGTCGCCTGGTCGGACCATGTGGCGCCGGAATTGCCGTTCTGGCGCAAGGTCTATTTCAATACGGAGCGTGTCCGGCATTGGCGTGGCCGGCCGCTCTCCAACCGCGCCTATGAAGCCGAAAGCCATCTCTTCAATGCGCTGCACTGGCTCAACAGCGTGGAGCAGGGCCGCGCCTACGGCATGATGCTGGGCGATCGCTACCGCGAAATTCGCTACGAGGCTCTCTGCACCGACTGCACGGGCACCATTGCGAGCCTGGGGAGTTGGTTAGGCATCGCCGGTGACGATGCCGCGCTCGCGGCGTTTGCCGAAACAGTGCATCGCAGGTCCATTGGCAAGCATCGCGGCAAGCCCTTGCGACAGAGAGAAGCGGTGGCCCGCCTGCTCGACCCGGCCCTCGCCTCTTTTGGCTATCGCGTGGCGCAGTCGGGGCCAACCCTGACACGCCGGCTGCGCCTGCATCTCAAGCGATGACGCCACGCATCGCCGACTCTAGACTGTTCATCCGATGCTGATGATCGACGCCCAGGTTCACGCTTATGAGCGCGACCATCCGGGCCGTCCCTGGGTGGCGGTGCTGGCCGGTCCGCCGGAGATGACCGGCAGCCAGATGGTGGCCGCGATGGATTCGGTCGGCGTCGATGGCGCGATCCTGGTCTCGCCTTTCAGTCTCTATCGCTATGACGCGAGCTACGCGGTCCAGGTGCATGCGGCATTTCCGAACCGGTTCGCGCTGGTCAAGCCTGTCGATCCGGGCGATCCCGCCGTGGCCGAGACAATCGCCGGCTGGGCCGCCCTCGCCGGCACGGTCGCCATCCGGATCATGTTGCCGGCGGCGTCGGATGCTCCGGCCGACCCCGGCATCAATCGCGTTCTGGCAGAAGCGGCCCGGCACGGGCTGCCGGTCAACCTCTTTTGCCCCGGACGCCTGAAGCAGGTGGACCAACTCGCCACGCGAAACAAAAATACGATGCTGGTGATAGACCATCTCGGGCTGCACCAGCCTGTTGCTCCGCCCGTCCCCGCAAATCCATTCGCCGACCTGGGCAGATTGCTTGACCTGGCCCGTCACGACAATGTTGCCGTGAAGATCAGCGGAGCAGGCACGTTGTCCCATCAGCCTTTCCCCTACGGCGATTTGTGGGATCCGCTCGCCCGTATCTTCGATGCCTTCAGCATGAGCCGTTGCATGTGGGGTACCGACTGGACCCGCGCCGTTGCGCTTCTGACATATAAGGAGGGCGTTGACGCATTTCGCCTGACCGACCGCCTCTCGCCAACTGATCGATCCGCCCTCATGGGCGGGACCCTGCAGAACATCTATGAATGGTCCCCGTCATGACGACCAGAACAGCAAAATGCCGTTGCGGCCAACTTCAGGCCGAGTGTGCTGGCGAGCCAGTGCGCGTCTCCGTCTGCCACTGCCTTGCCTGTCAGAGGCGCACGGGAAGCGCCTTTGGCGCACAGGCGCGCTGGCCGGATGCGCAGATTGCGATATCAGGCACGTCATCGACCTGGGAGCGGATTGCGGATAGCGGCCACAAGGTCACCTACCGCTTCTGCCCCAATTGCGGCTCGACACTCGCCTGGGTCATAGAAGGCTGGCCCGGCGTTACCGCCGTTGCACTTGGGGCGTTCGCGGATCCCGAATTTCCGGCGCCGCGTTTCTCCGTTTATGAGCGCCGCAAGTATCCGTGGGTCGCCGTGCTCGGCGGCGACGTGGAGCGTATCTAGCGCGCTGCTTCGTTCCGGTCAGCCGCGCGCGGCCGGCGGCACGTAAGTCTCCAGCGCCTTTAATGGAAGCGTGATGGTCTTGCCGGTCTCGGCCGAGCGATAGAGCGCCATCAGCATTTCGACAACCGCCACGCCCTCCACGAAGGTTTCCATCGGCTTCCGCCCATAGCGGAAGGCATCCACCATGTGGCGGTTCTCTTCGACGTAGCCGTAGGCGTTGGCCTCGTCCTCCAGCACCGGCATCAGCCCCTGTTCGGCATTCTGCTTTTCCACCAAGTCCTCGCTCTGGCTGCCGGTAATGGCCCGCGACATGAAGATTTTGAGCCCCGTGTTGAGGGAGGTGAATTCCATGGTGTATTCGGGGCCGAGCAGTTCAATCTGGATGCGCAAGCCCGCGCCGACATAGGCCCAGGAATTGGTCACTTCGATGATCGCGTCATGGCCGTTGGAATCGCGCAGGGTGATGGCGCCGCGGGCGAAATCCTCCGCCGGGCGCTTCGCGTAATCCACGGCCTTGCCCATCATTCCCTTGAGCTTTTTGACGTAGGCCGGCCGCGTCCATTTCAAATGTCCAATGGTGGCGCTGGCACTGACGATCTTCAAATCGCCGCGCGGTTTTCCCGGTTTCGCCAGCAGATATCGGGCGACCTCGACGCTGTGGCAGGTCATGTCCGACAGCACACCGCCGCCCTGGCGATGGCCCTGCCAGAACCACGGCATATGCGGACCGCTATGTTCCTCGGCGGCGCGGGCGAGATAGGGCCGGCCGCTGTTCGGCACGGCCCGGCGCCAGATGATCTCCTTGCCGCGCTGCACGGCAGGGGCAAAGACCTGGTTTTCGAGATAGCCGTGATTGAGGCCGGCCTCCTCGGCCAGGCGCAGCATCTCGCGCGCCTCGGCGAGCGTGCGGGCAAGGGGCTTTTCGCAGGCAATCGCCGCGATCTTGGCCTTACCTGATCTCACCAGTTTATGAATCTCGCGCATGGTTGGAATGCGCGCGTCGTTCGGCATCAGCAGCCAGAGCGCATCGACGGTGCCGGAGGTCAGGAGTGTGGCGAGCGACCCATACGCGCGGCAAGGGCCCAGCTCCAGCGCATTGGCCTCGCGGGCAAGCCCCTCGCGGTTCGCAGCTGTCGGACTGTAGACGGCCGTCACGCTGACATGGCGTACGGCGAGCAGCGCGCGCAGATGGATTTTTGCGATGAAACCGCTGCCGATGAAGCCGATGCGCAGACGATCGAATTTGGGCTTGCTGGCCATGAAGTTTCCCCTGAGCGCCAGGCTGGCCAGTCTGCGCCATGCCGCTGGTGCTGAAAAGTGACTCTCGCTAGCCTGCTGTCCTCCCTGCTGTGACTGGACACATGCTCAACAATCGCGACTTCTCCTGCGCCTATGGGCGCCTCGAGCCGGTGTCGCCACTAATCCGGCGCATCGTCGCCGAGAACCCGGGACCCTTTACCTTCTTCGGGACCGGCACGTATGTCGTCGGCCGCGGGAAAGTGGCGGTCATCGATCCGGGCCCGCTGCTGCCTGCCCATGTCGATGCCCTGCTGGGCGCGCTGTCCGGCGAAACCGTCACCCACATTTTGGTGACCCACACGCATATCGATCACTCGCCTGCGGCTGCGCCCGTGAAGAAGGCCACCGGCGCGCCGACCCTGGCTTTTGGTCCCCATGGCAGAGTGGGTGACACCGGCGAGGCGGGCGCGGACCTCGCCTTTATTCCGGATTTGGCGCTGAAGGATGGCGATGTCGTCGAGGGCGAGGGCTGGCGGCTGGAAGCGTTGCACACGCCGGGCCACGCCTCAAACCATCTGTGCTTTGTGCTTGAGCAGGAGTCGGCGCTGTTTTCCGGCGATCAGGTGATGGGCTGGTCAACCACGGTTGTCTCCCCGCCCGATGGCAACATGGCCGCTTATATGCGCTCCCTCAATCACCTGGCAAAACGCGCCGATGCAATCTACTGGCCGACCCATGGCGGGCCGATCCGAGATCCGCACCAGCACCTTGCCGAGCTGATCGCCCATCGCCTCGCGCGCCGCAATGCCATCCTGTCGGCGCTATCGCGGGAGCAGCATATGACACCGCCCGAACTCGTGCAGCGCATCTATGTCGGTCTCGATCCGCGGCTCGTGGACGCGGCAGCGGAATCTGTCCGCGCGCATCTGATCGAACTCGCCGAGTCCGGCCTCGTGGTTGAGGACCGGGGCCACTGGAGAAGAACGACCTAGCGTTCCGGTTTCAAGGCTTGCGTTGCGGGCGTCCATCTCTGAAACATCAAGGTGGAGGAAACAATGGCCAGCGTCTCAGAAGGAATGCCGAAATCCGGCCTTGTTGTGCAGGACAGCCCGGCCGGGCCGTTCGCCGAGACCATTCTCGTCGGCAAGCATGTGCTGCTGGCCGATGAGCCGTCGGCCGATGGCGGCAACGATACGGGGCCGAACCCTTACGACTATCTGCTGGCGGCTCTTGGAGCCTGTACGGGCATGACCGTGCGCGGCTATGCGCGCGTCAAGAAATGGCCGCTGGAGCACGTCACCGTGCGGCTGAAGCATGACAAGATCTACGCTGTCGATTGCTCGACCTGCGAGACCAAGGAGGGGAAGATCGACAAGATCGAGCGCGTGATCGAGCTGCAGGGACCGCTGAGCGAGGAGCAACGCAACCGTTTGCTGGAAATCGCCGAGCGCTGCCCGATCCATCGCACGCTGACCTCGGAGATTTCGATCATGACGAGCCTGGCTTGACGATCAGCGTGACCCGAGCCGGCTGCGGATTTTCTCCAAGCGCTGCATGCGTTGCTTGGCCTCGCCCCAGCTTTTGGCCTGCAGGCAGGCGGTGAGGATCTCCGTGAGTGCCGATGGCGCGCCGAAGGATTCCCAGCTCGAGGGTATGGCAGTGCGCAGCGCGAAAACGTGGCGCGCCACGGCCGCGATCGGCGACAGCCACTGATCGGTGAACAGCACGATGTCGGCACCCTGCGCTGCCGCCTCCCTGGCAAAGCGGATCACGTCGTCCTGATAGCGGCGGATGTCGAAGACGATCAGCACGTCCTTGCTGCCGAAATCCAGAAGGTGCTCCACCCAAGTCGCGGTCTGGCCGCCGATCAGCTGCACGCGGGGACGCAGTTCGCGCAAGTGAAGGTAGAACTGGAGCGCCACGCTGCCGCTGAAGCGCCCGCCCAGCAGTGAAATGCGGCGGCTGCGGTCGGCAAGCAGCTCGAGCGTCCCCCGGAATTCCGAGCGCGGCACCTCACCCAGCGATGTCTCGATGTTGCTGACGATGGCGCGGCCGTATTGGCTGTAGACATCGCCGCTGGGCCATTGCCTTAGCGGGCGTGCGCCGATTTTGGCCAGCGGCGCCTGGCCACGCAGCTCCAGCTCGTCGCGCAGCGCCTGCTGAAAGCGGGGATAGCTGCTGAAACCGAGCTTCGCCACCAGCCGCAGGATCGTGGGTCCGCTCACGCCCGCGCGCTTGGCAAATTGCGCGACGGGCTCCAGTCCCGGCACGGGATAATTGGCCAGCAGTGCCAACGCCGGCTTGCGCTCCGTCGCCGTCAGGCGGCCCAGGCTCTGGCGGATGGCTTGCGCGATCGAAAGCGCGGCGCTGTGCTTCTTTCCAGCTTTCATCGTGACATCCGCAGTCTCGTCTGAACGGGCCTGTCGCCGTGCGAACCATCATTACAGATTTGACTCATAAATCACATTATGAAATGCTCGATACAAACGTCTGGAGGCCCGTTGGCGTTCGTTGCTCCATTCGCGAGCGCCGCGGCCTAACCACAACGCTAGTGAATGCGAAACCGGCGCGATCGCTTGGATTGCGTGCCGGATCGCCTTCGGGGAGGAGACGGCATGACGCCCGCAGCTGTTTCGCCCGAAGTGGCCCCTCTGCTTGTCACGCGCGAGCCCACCAAGTCCTTCCGCCGGCTCTTCGCGCTGCGCAATCACCATATCGAGGTGAAGGCGGGCGAGATCGTCGGCGTCATTGGCCCGAACGGCTCGGGCAAGAGCACGTTTTTCAACGTGGTCACCGGATTCCTGAAGCCCAATACCGGCGTGGTCAGCTTCGCCGGTCGGGAGATCCAGGCTTTGGCCGCGCCGGAGATCGTACGTTTGGGCATCGCGCGCACCTTCCAGGGCACGCGTCTGTTCGCGCGGTTGAGCGTGCGGGAAAACCTCCGGGCTGCGGCCCAGCTTCGCCAGCCGCTCTCCTTCGTCGATGCGGTCGGAGGATTGCCACGTCTCGGCCGCGTCAACCACGCGGTGGACGATCTCGCCAACGAGATGCTCGATCTCGTGGGCCTGCGTTCGCGCGCCGATCATCGCGCCGCGGACCTGCCGTATGGCGATCAGCGCCGGCTGGAACTAGTGCGTGCACTCGCGACGCGCCCTAGCCTGCTGATGCTGGATGAACCCGCCGCGGGCATGAATGCCTCGGAAACGCAGGCCCTGCTGCGCCTCATCAACGAAATCCGCTGGCGCTACAAGCTCGGCGTCATCGTGGTCGAGCATGACATGGACCTGATCATGAACCTCTGTGATCGCATCCAGGTCCTGGCCCATGGCGAGATCATCTTCGAGGGCAGCCCGGCGGAGGTGCAGGCGAACCCTCGGGTCAGGGAGGTCTACCTTGGCCAGGCCTGACGCGCTCGCCCGCCAGGCGCCGGAAGGCAGCGTGCAAATGCCCGCGGCATTGCTCGAGGTTTCGGGTTTGCGGGTCAATTACGGTGCCATCGCCGCCATCAGGGGCATCGATATCTCCGTCGGTGCGGGCGAAGTGGTCGCTCTCCTGGGTGCCAACGGCGCGGGCAAGAGCACGATGCTGCGCACCATCTCCGGTCTCAGCCGGCCGCGGGCCGGGCGCATCACTCTCGCGGGCGAAGCGATCCACCGCCTGCAGCCCTCGCGCATCGTGCGGCTCGGCGTTGCTCATTGCCCGGAGGGCCGGCGCGTCTTCGGCAGCCTCAGCGTGGCCGAGAACTTGCGCCTGGGCGCTTCTGCGCGGGCCGAGCGTGGCGGCATGGCCGAGGATCGGGAGAAGATCTACGCGATGTTTCCGGTCTTGCGCGAGCGCATGCACCAATCCGCCGGCACGCTTTCGGGCGGCGAGCAGCAGATGCTGGCCGTCGGGCGCGCCTTGATGGCGCGCCCGCGCGTGCTGCTGCTGGACGAGCCCTCGCTCGGCCTCGCCCCGCTTCTTGTGCAGCAGATCTTCCGCACGCTCGCCGATCTGAAGGCCGCGGGCGTGACCATGCTGCTGGTGGAACAGAACATCAAACTCGCACTTGATCTTGCCGACCGGGCCTATGTGTTGCGCACCGGCGAGGTCAGTCTGGCCGGTTCCGCCGCGGAGCTGAAGGTCGAGCACGAGAAGGTGGCCGCCGCCTATCTGGGGGCGCGGCCATGACCCTTGAACTGTACATCACGCAACAGATCATCAATGCGATTGCGCTGGGCAGCCTCTATGCGCTGGTCGCCATCGGTCTCTCGATGATCTTCGGCATCCTGCGCATGACGAACTTCGCCCATGGCGACATGATGATGGTGGGTGGGTTCTCGACCCTGGTCTTGCAGACCATCGGGCTCGGGTTTGGCTGGGCCGTGCTCGGCGGCATCGCCGCCGGCGGCTTGACGGGCGTCATCGTCGAACGCGTCGCCTATCGCCCGGTGCGTGGCGCGCCGGAGGTGACGCTGCTGCTGACCAGCCTCGCCGTCACCTACATCCTGGAAAACCTCGGCATCCTGATCTTCACCAGCTCGGCGAAGAACTTCCCGGTGCCCGAGTGGATGGACAATGCCATTCAGCTCTTCGACGGCCAGATCACCTTCACCCAGATCAACATCCTGACCGTGATCACCACGGCGATTGCGCTGGGCGCGCTGGGCTGGTTCGTCACCCGCACCGATGTTGGGCTCGGCATGCGTGCCGCCGCGGAGGATATGGGTGCGGCCAATCTTGTCGGCCTCGACGTCAATCGCCTGATCGTCGTTGCTTTCGCAATCGCCTCGGGTTTCGCGGGCCTTGCCGGCGTTCTCTGGGCGGCGCAAGCCGGCGTCGTCGAGCCGAATATGGGCTTCACCCCACTGCTCAAAGCTTTCGTGGCCGCGATCATCGGTGGTTTCGGCAGCATCGCCGGCGCCTTGATCGGGGGTTACCTGCTGGGTGCGCTCGAAGTGCTTATCGTGGCCTTCCTGCCTTCGGAAGTGTCACCCTATCGCGACGCCATCGTCTTCACGCTGTTGATCGCCTTCCTGCTGTTCCGCCCCAACGGTCTCTTGAAGCGTACGCAGGAGGTGAAGCTGTGAGCCGCGCGCAAGGCATTGTAGCGGTGATCATCATCCTGGCGCTGCTGGGAGCGTTCAGCGTCGCCGCACCCTCACTGATGAACGATTACTTCGTGCGCGTCCTGATCGTCGTCTGTATCAATGCGATGCTGGTCATCTCCATGGGGCTCGCCAATGGCTTCACCGGGGTCTTTTCCCTGGGCCATATGGGCTTCGTCGGCGTGGGAGCCTATGTCTCCGGCATCCTCTCGCTCTCCAGCGCCGCCAAGAACGCTTACTTACCCAATCTTCCGGGCTGGATCGCAGCCACCCATCTCGATTTCCTCTCCTCGACCCTGGTTGCCGGCGTCATCTGCGTCGTATTGGCCTTTCTGGTCGGTGCGCCGCTCATGCGGCTTTCGGGTCATTTCGTGTCGGTCGCCACGCTGGGCTTTCTTATCATCGTCAATGTCGTGCTGATCAACGCCG
>CAZQLF010000010.1:0-10595 GCA_964594035.1 uncultured Rhodospirillaceae bacterium
GGCCGCCCCCAATTCGAGGGCGGGAAATGCAAGGACGCCCTTTCAAGCGGTCATTCCGCAGCGCATCAAGGAAGCCTTTCGGCTGATCGCCCCGCACATCCGGCGCACGCCGGTGATGGCCGTCGCCGGCAGCGATTTTGGCCTGGTCGACATGGCGCTGACCCTGAAGCTCGAGCTGCATCAGCATGGCGGCTCGTTCAAGGCGCGTGGCGCCTTCGCCAATTTGCTGCTGCGCGAGGTGCCACCCGCGGGCGTGGTCGCAGCATCGGGCGGCAATCACGGCGTGGCTGTCGCTTATGCCGCCATGAAGCTCGGCAAGCCCGCGCGCATTTTCGTTCCCCGCATCTCCTCGCCCGCGAAGGTTCAGCGCATCCGCGACTACGGCGCCGATCTCGTGGTGGGGGGCGAACGCTATTCCGACGCGCTGGCCGCCAGCGAAACATGGCAGGCCCAGTCAGGCGCACTCAGCGTGCATGCCTATGACCAAGTCGAGACCATGCTGGGCCAGGGCACGGTCGGGCTGGAGCTGGATGAGCAAGTCGACGGCGTGGATTCACTGCTGGTGGGCGTAGGCGGCGGCGGGCTGATCGCAGGGATCGCTGCCTGGTATTCCGGCCGGGTCCGGGTGGTGGGTGTGGAGCCGGAAGCATCGCCCACCCTCAGCAAGGCACTGGAAGCGGGCCGGCCCGTCGATGCCGAGATGGGCGGCATCGCCGCCGATTCCCTTGCTCCCCGCCGCGTCGGCGAGATCGGCTTTCCCATTGCCCAGCGCCATGTCGAGCGGGTGGTGCTGGTCAGCGACGACGCCATCCGCCAGGCACAGAAGGCGCTGTGGACTGGGGTGCGGGTGGCGACGGAGCCGGGCGGAGCTGCGGCCTTCGCCGCTTTGCTTTCCGGCGCCTATCGGCCGCAAGCCGGCGAGCGCGTGGGCGTGCTCGTGTGCGGGGGCAATACCGTGGCGGTGGATTTCGACCGCTAAGTCAGGGTCGCGGGGCCTCCCTCGTCTCACGCCGATGTGACCTTTGAATGCCTGCCGGATGGCTGCAGGCCTCGGGATTTCGGGCATTTCCGGGCCTCCACCGGCCCTGACTTCACTTGCTACCGCGCCCAAGGCCAAGTAGCGTGTCCACCCGGCGAGAGCCAGTGATATCAGGGAGCAAGCCGCTACCGGCAGCGCCTCGGCGCTGACCCCAAAAAAGGCGGCCGATCGGGAACTAGCAACGAGAGGACATAACGATGAAGAAGTTTATTGCGGCATTGGCCCTGGGTGCGAGCTTTGCCCTGGCCACACCTGCCGTTCATGCCGCCACGCCGAAGGACACGCTCGTCGAGGCGTGGCACATGGACGACATCATCTCCCTCGATCCGCAGGAGATGTACGAACTTTCGACTTACGAAATTAACGGCAACGTCTACGACACGCTGGTGGCCATCAATCCGCACAACACCGGCGAGATCCTGAAGAAGGCAGCGTTGAGCTGGACGGTTTCGGATGACGGCAAGACCTTCACCTTCAAGCTGCGTCCCGGCCAGAAATTCGCCAGCGGCAATCCGCTGACCGCCGCCGACGTCGTCTATTCCTATCAGCGCCTGACGGCGCTGAACCTGGCGCCGGCCTTCCTGATCCAGGATTTCGGCATCACCACCGACAACATGAAGGACACTCTGAAAGCGGTGGACGATCTGACCTTCCAGATGACGGTGGATCAGGCCTATGCCCCTTCCTTCGTCATCAACAAGCTCTGCGCCACCAATTTCGCGATCGTCGACAGCGTTCTCGTGAAATCTCACGAGGGCAAGAAGGCCGACGGCACGCCTGATTGGGGCAATGGCTGGCTGAAGACGACGTCGGCGGGGTCGGGTCCCTTCCAGATCGACGAGTGGAAGCCGAACGAATCCATCAGCATCTCGGTCAACCCCAACTATTGGGGTCCGAAGCCGAAGCTGAAGCGGATCTTCTATCGCCACATCGCCGAAGAGGCTTCCCAGCGTCTGCTGCTGGAATCCGGCGACGTCGATATCGCCCGCAACCTCTCCGCCGACCAGCTCGACGGCGTGCGCAAGAAGGGCGGCGGCTTCAAGTTCCCGGGCACGGCTCAGAACACCAACCTCTACTTCGGCATGAACACCAAGAACCAGTACCTGGCCCATCCCGAAGTCCGTGAGGCGCTGCGTTACCTCATCGACTACGACGGCCTGGCGAAGACGGCGCTGCGCGAGGGCTGGATCATCAACCAGACTTTCCTGCCCAACGGCGTGCTGGGTTTCATCGACTCCCGCCCCTACAAGCTCGACTACGCCAAGGCCAAGGCGCTGTTGGCGAAAGCCGGATTGGCCGACGGGTTCCCGCTGACGGTCAACGTCGCATCGACCGAGCAGTCCCGCATGGATATCGCGCAGAGCATGCAGCAGACCTTCGCCAAGGTCGGCATCAAGCTGCAGATCCTGGCCTCGGACCAGAAGACGGTCATCACGACGTATCGTGCCCGCAAGCATGATCTGGCGCTGCTGACCTGGGGCATCGACTACTTCGATCCGCATACGAACATGGCCTTCGTCGTCAACAAGGACAATTCGGACGATCCGAAGACCGGCAAGCCGCTCGCCTGGCGCAACGGCTGGCAGAACGAGAAGCTCAACCAGGAAGCCAATGACCTGCTCTTCGTCACGGATACGGCGAAGCGCCGGGCGGGCTACCAGGCGATGATCAAGGAATGGCAGCCGATCTCGCCCTTTGCGATGATGTTCCAACAGAACTGGGTGGCTGCCGTTTCGCCGAAGGTCCACAACTTCTTCATCGGGCCTTCGAACGAAATGACCCAGTACGTGACTGTCACCAAGCAATAGCAAAGCGCGATGTCGAAGCCCGCGACAGCTTCGGCGAGCGCGGTTACCAGCCCAACGGCCGAGAGCGGCGCCCACTACCTCCAGGTAGTGCGGCGCACGCTCCTGGCCGGGGGCAGCCTGATATTCTCGCTCGCACTCACCTTCTTCGGCCTTCTGGTCATCACCTTCGTCATCGGCCGGTTGATGCCGATCGATCCGGTGCTCTCCGCCGTCGGCGACCGCGCGAGCAAGGCCACATACGAGCAAGTGAAGGAGGCGATGGGCCTCAACCTGCCCGTCTGGCACCAATTCGCCCGCTACGCCTGGAACGTCGTGCATGGCGATCTCGGCACCTCGATCCTGACCGCCCACCCGGTCATGTCGGATCTGTTCCGCGTCTTCCCCGCACCCGCCGGGATGGCGGCAGTCGCCATCATCATCTGCATTGCGTTGGGCTTTCCGCTGGGGGTATGGGTGGGCGTCTATCGCAACAGCGGGCTGGACCAGATCATGGGCGTCGTCGGGTTGATTGGCTATTCGGTGCCGATCTTCTGGCTCGGCATCATGGGCCTGCTGGTCTTCTATCTCCAGCTGCAATGGGTGGGCGGACCGGGGCGCATCGACGTCTTCTATGAAGGTGAAGTGCCCACGGTCACCGGGTTCATCCTGATCGATTCCATCATTGCCGACGACTGGGACGTGTTCCAGAACGCCTTCAGCCACATCATCCTGCCCGCAAGCCTGCTGGGTTATTATTCGCTGGCCTATATCAGCCGCATGACGCGAAGCCTGATGCTCGAGCAGTTGAACCAGGAATATCTGGTCACCGCGCGCGTCAAGGGCGTGCCGGAGCGCCGCGTCATCTGGCGCCACGCCTTCGGCAATATCCAGGTAGCGTTGATCACCGTCTGCGCGCTGGCCTTCGCCAATGTTCTGGAAGGCTCTGTGCTGACCGAGACGGTCTTCGCCTGGCCCGGCATCGGGCGCTACATCACCACGGTGCTGGCCAGCGCCGACATGAACGCCGTGCTCGGCGGCACCATTGTCGTTGGCACCATTTATGTTGGCCTCAACCTGCTGACCGATGTGCTTTACCGAACCGTGGATCCGCGCGCCCGATGAGCGCCCCCGACGCAACGCTGCACCCCATCGGTCTGCGTGCCTGGCTGCGGGCGGAAGCGCCGAGCTCCGGCTGGCAGGCTGGCTGCATCCGCGCCTGGCGCGGCTGGCGCGCCTTTGCGCGCAATCCCCTGGGCGTGGTCGGGCTCGTCATCGTGCTGCTGCTCTTCTTCTGTGCCGCCTTTGCGCCGTGGATTTCCACGGCCGATCCAACGATCGGAGATCTCTCGATCCGTCTGCAGCCTAGCAGCGAAGATCACTGGCTCGGTACCGACCGCATGGGCCGCGATACCTATTCGGCGGTGATCTATGGCGCCCGGGCGACGCTATACATCGTCGTCCTGGTGCTGATTATCGCCGCCCCCATCGGGCTTCTCATCGGCGCCGCCGCCGGCTTCCTTGGCGGATGGGCCGACAAGGTCCTAATGCGTATCACCGATATCTTCTTTGCATTCCCCCGGTTGGTGCTGGCGCTTGCCTTCGTCGCATCCCTTGGGCCTGGTCTCAACAACGCCATCATCGCCATCGCGCTGACCGCCTGGCCCGCCTATGCGCGCGTGGCACGGGCCGAGACGCTCGCGATCCGGCAATCCGATTTCATCGCCGCCATCAAGACGCAAGGGGCCAGCAACTGGCGTATCATCTTCCGTCACGTCATGCCGTTGTCGCTGCCCTCGGTCATCGTGCGCGCCACCCTGGACATGGCCGGGGTCATCCTGACCGCCGCGGGTCTGGGCTTCCTCGGCCTTGGCGCCCAGCCGCCGACGCCGGAATGGGGCGCCATGATCTCCGTCGGCCGCGAAAACATTCTCGACCAGTGGTGGGTGCCCGCCGTGCCAGGTGCGGCGATCTTCATCGTCAGCCTGGGATTCAATCTGCTGGGCGATGGCCTGCGCGACGTCCTCGACCCGAAGATGACCTGAGGTCAGCATGGCCGAGACGAAACATGACGGGCCGCTGCTGAAGGTCAACAATCTCTCCGTGCGCTACCTCACGCCCACCGGTGTGGTCGAGGCGCTGCGCAATGTCAGCTTCGAGCTCGGCCGCGAGAAGCTGGGCGTGGTGGGCGAATCCGGCTCCGGCAAGTCGACGCTCGGCCGCGCGATCCTGCGCCTGATTCCCAAGCCCGGTGTGGTCGATGCCGACAGCATGGAGTTCATGGGCCAGGATCTGGAGAAGCTCTCCGAGACCGAGATGCGCGACGTGCGCGGCCGGCAGATCAGCATGATCCTGCAGGATCCGAAATTCTCGCTGAACCCCGTGATGCGCGCGGGTGACCAGATCCTGGAGGCGCTCTCGATCCATGGCAAGATCGACAAGCGCGAGGGCCGCCGGCGGGTGATCGACATTCTGAAGGCGGTGCGCATCCGCGATCCCGAGCGGGTCTACAATGCCTACGTCCACGAGCTTTCCGGCGGCATGGGCCAGCGCGTGATGACCGCCATGATGGTGGTGACGAACCCCATGCTGCTGATCGCCGACGAGCCGACCTCGGCTCTCGACGTCACCGTGCGCATGCAGGTGCTGGCCATCATCGACGACCTGGTGACGCAGCGCGGCATGGGGCTGATCTTCATCAGCCACGATTTGAACCTGGTGGGCTCGTTTTGCGATCGCATCCTGATCATGTATGGCGGACGCATCCTGGAAACCTGCAAGGCCTCGGAACTGCACCAGGCCAAGCATCCCTATACACGCGGCCTTCTGGAATCCCTGCCGAGCATCGAGCATCCCAAAACTGTGCTGGCAACCCTCAAGCGCGATCCGGCCTGGTTGACCGATGGGCTGACGGCGTCCTGATGGCCTTTCTCACCGTCAAAAACCTTCAGGTCACGTTCGGCAGCGGCCAGAAAAAGGTCCATGCCGTGCGCGGCGTCTCCTTCGCTGTCGAGCGCGGCGAGTGTTTTGGCATCGTCGGTGAATCCGGCTCCGGCAAGACCACGGTGCTCCGCGCGCTTTGCGGCCTGAATCCTAATTGGGAAGGTGAAATCACGATCGAAGGCAAGGCGATCCCGCGCCGGCCCGACCGCGACTATTGCCGCACGGTGCAGATCGTCTTCCAGGATCCCTATGGCTCGCTGCATCCGCGCCAGACCGTGGACCGCTGCCTGCGCGAGCCCTTGGAAATCCAGGGCATTGGTGACCGCGATGCGCGCATCGTCGATACGCTGCAGGCGGTCGGCCTCAACAAGACCTTCCGCTACCGCTATCCCCACCAGCTTTCCGGCGGCCAGCGCCAGCGCGTAGGCATTGCGCGCGCCCTGATGCTGGAGCCGAAACTGCTGTTCCTCGACGAACCGACATCGGCCCTCGACGTCTCGGTACAGGCGGAAATCCTCAATCTGCTGGTGCGGCTGCGCAAGGAGCGCAGCTTCACCTATGTGCTGGTGACCCACGATCTCTCGATCATTTCCCATATGTGTGAGCGGCTGATTGTCATGAATGTGGGCCGCATCGTGGAATCGATGCATGTCGAGGCGCTGCGCGAACGCACGCCGGATAATCCCTATACCCAGCAACTTCTGCAGGCGAGCCTGGGTTACGACCGCGCGGCCGTGGAGCGCTATCAGACTTTCGATTAAGCGCGCGCGAGTGCGGCGTAGTCGATGGGCTTGTGGCGGTCGAGGCGCCGATCGGCTGGCGGCATCGGATATTTGAGCCCAGCGCCGCAATTGTAGAGCACCACGCGGGCATCGCGCGCGATCCGGCCCGCCGCCAGTGCCTGTTTGACAGCGGCATATGTTGCAGCACCCTCCGGACATAGCAGCAGGCCTTCATGCCTGGCCACTTCGGCGCGCGCTGCGTCGATTGCCGCATCCTCCACCGCCACCGCAAAACCGCCGGATTCGCGCACCGCGCGCAGGATCAGGAAATCGCCGACCGCCACCGGCACACGGATGCCATCCCCGATCGTATGCGCGTTCGGCCAGACCGGCGCATGCTCCACCCCCTCCTCGAAAGCCTTCACGATGGGGGCACAGCCCGT
The DNA here is from genome assembly GCA_964594035.1 of uncultured Rhodospirillaceae bacterium. Lineage (GTDB taxonomy): Bacteria > Pseudomonadota > Alphaproteobacteria > Dongiales > Dongiaceae > DASXQK01. The sequence goes on from CAZQLF010000010.1 coordinate 6,932, forward strand.
CGCCTGCACCGCAATCATCTTCGGGCGCCTGCTATCGATCCAGCCCAACGCCTGCATCTCGGCAAACGCCTTCCACATGCCGATCAGACCGGTGCCGCCGCCGGTGGGATAGAAAATCGCATCGGGCAGTTCCCAGCCGAGCTGCTCAGCGAGTTCCAGGCCCATGGTCTTCTTGCCTTCGATGCGATAGGGCTCCTTCAGCGTCGAGAGATCGAACCAGCCCATCGCCTGCCTGCCCTCGCCCACGATCTTGCCGCAGTCGTTGATCAGCCCGTTGACCCGCCAGACGTGAGCGCCCTGCAGCGCGATTTCGCGCACGTTCACTTCCGGCGTGTCTTCCGGGCAGAAGACGAAGCTTTCCATGTCCGCGCGGCTGGCGTAGGCGGCCATGGCCGCACCGGCATTGCCGTTGGTGGGCATGGCAACGCGAGAAACGCCGAGCTCCTTGGCCATGCAGATGGCGACCGCAAGCCCACGTGCCTTGAAGGACCCGGTGGGCAAGCGGCCTTCATCCTTGACCAGGATTTCTCCTGCGCCCAACGCCTTCGCCGTCTTGTCGAGGGCGATCAGCGGCGTCATGGTCTCGCCCAGCGAGACGATGTGCTCGCGCCTGCGCACCGGCAGCAGCTCGCGGTAGCGCCAGAAATCCGGCTCGCGCTTCCCCAGCATCTCGCGCGTGAGTGCCTTGCCCACGGCAGCGAGGTCATAGCGCACCAGAAGCGGCCGGCCCGCTTTCGACAGACCCTGCAGCCGGTCGGCTTCATAGCGCTCGCCCGTCAGCGAACATTCCAGATGCGTGACGAAGGTCGGGCGTTCGATTGCCAGATTGGATTCGAGTTTCATGATGGACTCTTTGAGGCAGACGAGGGACGGCACTCTGCCATAGTCGCGCAGCGTCACCATCGCCTTTCGGCCAAAGCATAACGCCCGGCGAAAGGCCGGGCGTCCGAGGTGAACCCTGTACGAAAACCTAGTTTGTCGAGGCCGGCGCCACCGGGGGCGAACCCGGCGCGCGGCAGAGCTGATCGGGCGTGAGCGACCCGTTGTTCCAGGTACCAGGCTCCATGCCAGGGCCCGATTTGCAGTCGATCGGATCGATGCCGGACACCGAGCTATCCTCGCACCAGTAGCCGAAGAAGTAGCCGAAATAGAGTGTGCCACCCCGCGGGCAGTACACGTGGGTTCCCTGATCGTCGCCGTAGTTGAACCACTTCGCCGCACTGGCCGGCGCCGCGCTGGAGGCCACCAGAGCCAAGGCCAACCCCATGACAACAACTCGCCGCATGTTCATCCCATCCTCCACTGAGGGCCAATCGATCGGGCCCCTGTCCCGGCACAATTGTATGACATGAAGCCCGGTCAATCCAATCCTGGGCTTGGTGGGCCACGACCGGCGCCAGAAGCCCTCCGATAATCCTAATTAATTCAAAGCATTAGAGGCAGCGAGTCGGCCGCGTCCCACTTGTGCTATCAAGCGGCAGCCAATCACAGCGGGTTTGCCGATGGCGGACAAGTCCCTCTCCGTGCGCTGCTGCATTGCCGGCGGCGGTCCGGCCGGCATGATGCTAGGCCTGCTGCTAGCCCGTCAGGGTGTGGAGGTTGTCGTGCTGGAAAAGCACGTCGACTTCCTGCGGGATTTCCGCGGCGACACCATTCATCCCTCGACCCTGCAGGTGATGCACGAGCTGGGCCTGCTCGACGATCTGCTGAAGCTGCCGCATGACAAGCCCGATACCCTGGCGATCGCGGTCGCCAACGACTTGATTCATCTCGCGGACCTGCGCCATCTGCCCACGCGCTGCAAATTCATCGCCCTGATGCCGCAATGGGACTTCCTCGATTTCCTCGCCGGCCAGGCAAAGCGCTATCCCGGCTTCCATCTGTTGATGAAGACCGAAGCGACGGGCCTCATCTTCAATGGCGACCGCATTGCCGGCGTCAGCGCCAATGGGCCCGATGGTCAGGTGGAAATCCGCGCTGACCTGACCATTGCCGCAGATGGCCGGCATTCTACCTTGCGCCGGGGCGCCGGCTTCGACGTCACCACCCTCGGCGCTCCCATGGACGTCTTGTGGATGAGGCTGTCACGCAAGCCGGAAGATCCGCCGCAGATCATGGGCAAGATTGCGACCGGCCGAATGATGGTGATGCTGAACCGCACGACTTATTGGCAGTGCGCCTATCTCATTCCCAAAGGCGGCTTTGACAAGGTGCGCCAGGCTGGTCTCGACGCCTTTCGCGCCGACATCACGCGCCTCATCCCGTGGCTCGGCGACCGGCCGTCGGAACTCAAGGACTGGGACCAGGTGAAGCTGCTGACGGTTGCGGTGGACAGGCTGGAGCGTTGGTACCGCCATGGCCTGCTCTGCATCGGCGATGCGGCCCACGCCATGTCGCCCGTCGGCGGCGTGGGCATCAACCTCGCCATCCAGGATGCGGTCGCGACGTCCAATATCCTGGGGCCGCCGCTCAAGGGCGGCCAGGTGAGCGAGGATGACCTCGCCAGGGTGCAGCATCGTCGCATGTGGCCGACCAAAATGACCCAGGCCATGCAACTCCAGGTCCAGAACCGGCTGATCGGCCGCGTGCTCGCGGGCGGCGGCGGCGGCCGCGCGCCCCTGATGTTCCGGCTGTTCAACTACCTGCCATTCCTGCGGCGCATCCCGGCGCGGCTGGTCGGCCTGGGCTTCCGGCCCGAGCATATTCGCGCCGGATAAGGCCGGCACGGTCAAGCCAACTCGAAGATCAGGCCTGCAGTGTGACCCCCTGTCCCGCTTGCGGGAGAGGGTTGGGGTGAAGGTGCTTGGATCTGACACCCCCTCATCTTCATCCTCTCCCCCATGAAAGATGGGGGAGAGGAGAAAACGCTAAAGGTCGATCTCCATCCAGACAGGCTGGTGATCGGAACCGTCCGCCTCGCCATCGATCCAGGCCCGCTTCACCCGCGGAATGAGGTCGATGGAGACGAAGCAGTGGTCGATGCGCGCATCCGGCTTGTCGCGCGAGGCTGGGAACGTGACGCCTTCGCTCTCCGCCAGGCCGGAAAGCGTCAGTGCATCGGCGAAACGATCGGCCTCCGTCAGCCGGCCGAAGACAGGATCCTGGGGTCCCGCAACCAGATCGTATTCGGGACTGTTGGGCGCGGAATTGAAATCGCCGGCGAAGATGATCAAAGGCGGCATCGCCGGCAGCTTCCCATCCGGCAGGACAAGCCAATCGCCCAGCGGCAGCGGGCCCTTGAAATTGGGGGCGCTGATCATCCCGCCGCGCCGGGTGCTTTCGGTGATGAAGGGAATGGCAAGGCCGAGCTGCATCAACCGCTGGCGGCGCGAGAGGTGGTTCAGATGCACGTTGTAGAGGCGGAACGACTGCGCGCCGTTGTCGATCACTGCCTCGAGCAGCGAGGACTGGTCATTGATCTCGCCGCTGACCGGCAATGTGGGCAGCGGCAGGGTGCGGGTCGAGACGATGGGCCTGCGCGAGAGGATCATATTGCCGAACCGCCGCCGCCGATTGGCCACGCGCCCATCGGCAGTCACCGTGCTGCCGTCGAGATCGGGGGTGGCGCCATAGACCCAGTGATGGCGGGGCATCAAAGCTGCCAGCCGGCCTGCCTGACCCGGGAAGGCCTGGGCAAACAAGGCCGGGTAGCCGGGTATGACCT
>CAZQLF010000010.1:10605-16632 GCA_964594035.1 uncultured Rhodospirillaceae bacterium
GTGGCGGGGCTAAAAGGTGGCACGCCGGTTTGCCGGATCCGGGAAGGCCTGGGCGCGGCGCCAATCGCGCTCCACTTCTTGCAGTGCCACGAGATCGGCCTTGGCGATCGCAGCACCGATGCGGTCGAGGTCGATGCGGCCGTCGCGGCCGCAGCCGAACTGAATGTTGTATGTCACGAACAGCATCCGACCGGCCCTCTCCCTCGATGCGCCACTCTAGTCCACGAAGGCGCCGTCGCGGGCCACGATGCGGCCTCGTTTGCCAACCAGCACCCGGCGCGGCCGGCTGACCACTGCCTCCTCGACGCACTCGCTGTCCAACAGAACGAAATCCGCATCCTTGCCCACGGCGAGGCCATGGTGTTCGTGACCGAGTGCCACGGCGTTGTTGGCAGTAGCGACCTTCAGCGCGAAGGCGAATTCCTCTTCCTTGGACCAGTCGAAGCGGCTGGCGAGAAAGTAGGCGCGCTCGAGCATGTCGCCGTTGCCATAGGGCCACCAGGCGTCGCGGATATTATCCGAACCGAGGCAGAGGTTGACGCCCAGGGTGGCGAGCGCCGTCGCCGGCGGCACTTCGATATCGGCGGGCGCCGACGTCATGACCGAGATCTTCAAATCAGCGAGCTGGCGGCCGATGGCCTCCAGCCGCGCCGGCCCGATTTGACCAAGGCAATAGGCGTGGTCGATCATGACCCGACCGGTGAGCCCGCTGGCTTTCGTGAACTCGGCAATGCGTTCCACCTGCCAGGCGCCCAGTTCACCGCCGTCATGCAAATGGATATCGACGCCGCGCCCGTGCCGCTCGGCAATGCCAAAGACGATCTTCAGATGGCCGATCGGGTCGCGGTCGATACCCGCCGGATCGAGCCCGCCCACCGCATCGACGCCCAGCCTGATCGCCTCTTCCATCAACTCGGCCGTGCCAGGCGAGATCAAAATTCCCTGCTGAGGAAAGACAACGAGCTGGAGATCGACATGGGCTGCATATTTTTCACGCAGTGCGAGCAGCGCCGTCACACCCTTCAGGCCGGTCTCCGGATCGACGTCGATATGCGAGCGTACCACCGTCGAGCCTTGAGCAATGCATTGGCGGAGCAGATTGCCGCCGCGTTCCTCGATGGAGACATTTAGGCCGCGGCGGATCCGGCGCTCGTTTTCGATGCGGTCGACCAACCGGGGGCCAGCGGTGTTCGCCCGCCAGGGTAGCCCCCAGAGGGTCTTGTCGAGATGCACATGGGGTTCGATTAGCCCTGGCAGCATCAGCCGATTCTCGCCTTCGACGATCGGCGCGCCCGGCACCGTGACGTTGGCAGCAAAGTGCAGGAAACGTCCGTTCTCGATCAACACATCGACTGTCTTGCCGCCCATGGGGCGAACGTTCTTCAGCAGGATCGCCATTGGTTCCCCGCGCAGCTGACACGGCGATGATGGCGCGAAAGCCCATCCGGCGGCAATGGACGCGGCGGCCTAAATCGGGCCAAAATCCGACATCAATCGCCAAGGAGGGTTCATGCCCGCCGATCCCACACCGACCTGGATCTATAACCAGACAATCAGAATGTTCGCTGCCCCTGCCTCGCCGCCGTTCGAGGACAAGGGCGAGCTCGAGACCCATTGGGGCCGGGCCTGGGGCATCGACAACGACGTTGGGCGCATTCGCGCCGTGCTGGTGCATCGTCCGGGCGACGAGATGAAGGTGATCGATCCCAGCAAGCGGATCGAGAGCATCGGCTCATTCGGCGACGAGAAGGCCGGGTGGTATTTCCAGAGCGATCACGTGCCGGCGCTTGCCGACATGCAGGCCCAGCATGACGGGCTGATCGCCGCCATGCGCGCCGAGGGTGTCGAGGTCTACGAAGTCGAGGGCGTCAGCAACGGCCGCCTCAAATCCTGCTACACCCGCGATCCCGTCATCATGGTGAAAGGCGGCGCCATCGTCTGCCGCATGGGCGCGCGGGTCCGCCGCGGCGAGGAACTCGCGATTACCCGCACGCTGGGTCGCATCGGGGTTCCGATCCTGCGCACCCTCTCGGGCGAAGCGCTGATGGAGGGCGGCAGCTTCGCCTGGATCAACAGCAAGACCTGTGTCATTGGCTGCGGCATCCGCGTGAACCACGAGGGCGCTGCCCAGGTCGGCGAGGTCCTGAAACGCCAGGGTGTGGAACTGATTGTCATCGATCTGGTCGGCTACGAGCTTCATATCGACGGCGCCTTTCAGATGATCGACAAGGATCTCGCCATCGTCGATCCCACGGGGCTGCCCTATTCCTTCCTCCAGCGGCTGAAATCCCTCGGCGTGCGCACGGTGGAGATCGGGCCAGCCGACGACAGGTGGATCATCAACTCGCTGGCGGTAGCACCAGGCAAGATCATCATGCCGCCGGGCGCCACGAACCGGACGCTGGATGGCCTGGCCAAACATGGCGTGACCTGGACAACGATCCCCTATGGAAAGATGCAGCTCAACGGCGGCGGCATCCACTGCTCGACCACGCCGCTGATTCGCGATTCGGTTTAGCTACGAACGCAACCGGCCGGCAGCCCGAGGGCTGCCGGCCTGACGCGAACCTCGCTCCGTTGGCTTAGTTCAGTACTTCGAAGGGTACGTAGCCGCTGAACCCGCCTGACTGCACATGGCACCAGAAGCCATTGGCCGTCCGTTCGATCATGGCCACCTGGGTTCCCTTGTTCAGGATGCCGACAGCCTTGCTCGATGAATTGGGCTCGGCCTTCAGCTGCGTATCGGTGTTCACGACCTTCATCTTGCTGCCGCCCTTCACTTCGGCCATGCAGTCCCGGTAGCCCGGCGTACCGGACTGCAGGGTGGCGCATTGCTGCGGCGCCCACTGGTTCTGATGGGGACGCCCACCGCCCGCCTGGGCCTCGAAACTGATTGCCATACTCAACGCTACGGTCAATGCCAAGGAATATGCCCCGATCTTCGTCATTTTCATCTCCGTTAAGAAAGGACTCGCGTTGGAGAATGCCGCTGCGGCGTTACGGTGATATGGCTGGCATACGACATATTGGCGGAAGGAGAGCTTCATATTCGCTGCGGTTATTGCCGTTTGATGATGCGCCTTCCTGCGCCGTTCGAATGGCCATGGCTCGGCAATCCATGGCTGTCCGCATTTCCCTGCATCGCTGGCACTTTGGTTACCGCGCAAGTCAATGATCAGGGCCAAGCAACGCGGCATTGATTAGGGGGAAGGATGAGAAAACTCGTACTGCTTGCGGCGCTCGCCTTGTTGGTGTCGGGCTGCGCGCTCACGACCGACAAGATCGACGTGCCCTATCAGCAACTTGGCGTCGTATCGCCGGTGGCGGGCGCTTCCGCGGCAAGCGTTTTGGTGTTGGCGCAGGATGGACGCGCCAGCCATCGCGATCGGGTCAGCACGAAGAAGAACGGTTACGGCATGGAGATGGCGCCGATCGTCGCCACCAACGATATCCCCAAGACCGTGGCCGGTGCGCTGGAGCAGACGCTTCGCGCGGAAGGCTATCGCATCGAACCAGGCCATGCGGCCCTGACGGTCGAAGTCCTGCAGTTCTACAACGACTTCAAGCTCGGGGTCTTCAGCGGCGATGCGATCGCCGATGTCGAATTGTCGGCCACGGTCCGCGATGCGGCTGACAAAATTGTCTTCACCCGCACCTATGACGGGTCCGGCAAGGAAGCCGATGTCATGATGGCAAGCGGCAGCAATGCCCGCGCGGCACTCATCAAAGCGCTCCAGAATTGCGTGAACAGCATTGCCAGCGATCAGGCGTTGCACGCGGCGATCAAGGCAGCCCAGCAACCGGGTTCAACAACACCGAGCTCGTGACGGCCGACCTGCATCCGGCCCTGCAATTGCCACAGCTTGTCATGGCTTGACGCTATTGCAGCCGGCATCGCGGCGCGTAGGCTTGGATCATGCAAGACATTCATCCCCTCGCCCTGCCCCCGCTGGTTGAGCTGCGTTACATTCCGCGCACAGCCAATCTGGAACCCCGCATTCGCCTGACGATCTTTCGCGAGAGCGGCTGCGTGCTGCTCGACATACGGCTTTCGGCCATCGCGAAAATCTGCCGCCCGGCGAGCGAGGGCCGCGCGGATGCGCTCACCGCGTTCCGGGCCAGCGTTCCCGCCCTGTTGCGCAGCCTGAATGCGGTTATTGCCGACGCGCCGGCGGGCGCCGTCGTCTTCATCACCGCTGCCGACATCGACAGCAGCCTTCGCCTCGCTGCCTAGGATCGCTCATACCCGGGAAGCCGCTCCGCCCCATGAGGAGTTGATGGGGCGGATAAATTGTATCTAGTGGCCAAAGCCGGCTTCGCCTCGCGGCCGACCCCGATTTTTGTCCGGCGAGGCAACTTTGATCGCTCCCCTGCATTGGAACCTTCTGGCGGGCCCCTGCCGTTGGGCAATCGGCGGTCGGCTAGGGAGAGGTCGGATGGCGGAAAGCTATGTGGTGGTTTCGTTTGCCGCGGGTGAAAGCGTAGATTTCAGGCATTTCGGCTTGCGCGAAGGCGCCCGAGCCTTTTTCGAGGGTCAGCTGTCTGCCTGGGACCGGGCGGAAATCTGGCGGGTAAGGGCTGACGATGCCACCTCGGCAATCGCCGCGGCGGAGCTGGGCGAAGGCGAGCTTCTGGAAGTGCGCGCCAGGGGACGGATGGCTTCCTAGTTTTGGGCTTGCCGTCGCGACAAGGCGATTGAGCCGCTATTCCCGGAATCGCGGTATGCGTGGTTCTGCGGGTTGTTTCGAGGCGCTGGCGGGGGGGCAAAGCCACAAGTTGATTAACGACGCGCACCGCGATAATTTGGATTGTGGCGGTAAGGTGTGGGCACGGCCGGCTGGGTGCGACAAACGTTAAAGGCGGCCGGCCGGTGGCATTTCGTGGACAACCGGCCGTTAATTTGACTTGAGCGGCGTGGGATGGCTGGCTAAGGACGGGTGATTGAAGGGAGCCGCGATGAGCGATTACCCTCTGCAAGGAAAGCGCGTCGCCGTCGTCGAGGATGATCCGATCATCCGACTTGAAGTAGAAGATGCCCTGACTTCCGCTGGCGCGCGCATCGTGAAGTCGATCGCGCAGAAGGCAGACGCTGCAGTGCTGGACATCCGGTTGGGGCGAGGGCTTACGGCAGTTCCCGTGGCGCTCGCACTCGAAATGCGCGGTATTCCCTTCATTTTTTACTCGGGACTTGAAGAGCGGGCGGTGGCACCGCTGAAGGCGCGGTTTCTGGGCTCACCTTTCCTGCGCAAGCCGTCCCGTCGCACGGAAATCGTCAACGCCGTGATCGAGGCGATGCGCCCGAAAGCGAATTGGGACCGGCGGTTGCTGCATCCCGACAATCGCACCAATCCCCATTGGCCGAAGGCAAAGCCGGCTGCCGCGACGAGCGAGTGAAGCGCGGCGGCTTGGCCAGCCTATCCCGACTCGATTGTTGACTCTCGCCCGCGGCGGGCGAGAATAGCAGGCACAAAAAATGGTTTCTGGCCGGCAGCGGAGACCGCGTGTGACGCCAGGACAAGCCCTTTCGGGCAAGCATATTATCGTCATCGAGGACAATCCCGTCGTAAAGATGGGCATCGAAGACGCCTTGCGCGACGCCGGCGCCTTCATTGCGAAATCCTTCAGTCACAAGGCGGATGCGGCCATACTCGACCTGACGCTCGGAAACGGCATCACCGCCATTCCCATTGCGCAAACGCTGTCGCTGCGGCACGTCCCGTTTCTCTTCTACACCGGCCAGCCGGAAACAGCCCTGGCGCCGATCCGCGAGCAGTGGCCGGAGTGCAAGATCATTGCGAAACCATCGTCGCCGCAGCAGATTCTCGCGAGCGTCGTTGCACTGGTCGACAAGCACGCCGTCCGGGCGCGCATGCACTGAGCGTTAGTTACCCCGGCACCAGCGTCTGGTTCACGTCACTTCCACCTCCTCAAATGTGGCGTGGTTCTGCGCGAGGCCGTTGATGCGCGCGATGGCCGCGCGGATGATCTCGATCTCGCGCTCGAAGTCGCTGGCCACGCCGGCCCAGC
>CAZQLF010000011.1:0-16525 GCA_964594035.1 uncultured Rhodospirillaceae bacterium
GGCCGCCGCCACCGCGGCCAGCGAAAGCGGCAAGCCAGTCTGGGTTTCCTGGACATTGGACGAAAATCAATCGGGCCGGCTGCGCAGCGGCGAGACGGTGAGCGAGGCCGCGGCGGCAATCGCCCATCTTCCGGTTTCGGCGTTCCTCGCCAATTGCTGCGCGCCGGAGAGCATTAGTGCCGCCATGGACGAGCTGGCCGCCATCGGCCGCGGCCCTGTGGGCGGCTATGCCAATGCCTTCCGCCCGGTGCCGAAGGACTGGGTCATGGATCGCGATGGCCTGCTGCCGCTACGCGACGATCTGAACCCCGACGAATATGCGACCCACGTCGCCCATTGGCATGATCACGGCGCCAGCATCGTGGGCGGCTGTTGCGGCACAGGACCCGAGCATATCGAATGGCTTCGCCGTATGATGGACGGCACGCAGGACGAGAGCGAATGAGAAAAGGCATGAATGGGAAGAATCGGCCGGTCATCGGCGTCACCCTGGATTCGGAAGAGCCTGGCGGCTATTCGAAGCTGCCCTGGTATGCGATCCGCCAGAACTATTCCGACGCGGTGGAGCGGGCGGGCGGGCTGCCGATCCTGCTGCCCCACCAGCCGGACGAGGCGAACGAGTATCTCGAGCGCATCGACGGGCTGGTGATCACCGGCGGCGCCTTCGACGTCGATCCTGCCATGTTCGGTGCCGAGACGCGCCATGCCACGGTGAAACTCAAGACGCGACGCACCGCCTTCGAGCTTGCCATTACCAAGGGGGCTCTTGCCCGCAACATGCCGGTGCTGGGCATCTGCGGCGGGCAGCAATTGCTGAACGTCATCCTCGGCGGCACGCTCTATCAGCACATCCCCGACGAGGTGAACGCTCCCCTTGCCCATGAGCAGCCAAACCCGCGCACCGAAGCCGGCCATACGGTGCGGGTGGAGAAGAACACCCTGCTGCATCGCATCTGCGGTTCCGATGAGCTGTCGGTGAACAGCGCGCATCACCAGGCGGTGAAGTCCGTGGGCCCCGGCGTCATCGTCGACGCGGTGGCGCCCGATGGCGTGATCGAGGGCATCGAGGATCCGCGCTACCGCTACTGCATTGGGGTGCAGTGGCATCCGGAATACGCCATCAGCACCGGCGACCAGAAAATCTTCGATGCCTTCATCGACGCCGCGCGCTGACGGCGCGGCAAAACCGGGCACTGAGCCGAAAGGCGCCGAGGCGAAAGACGCCGAGCCCCGAGGCGCCGAGGCGAAGAACGCCGAGCCCCGAGGCGAGCGCATCGCCAAGCGCATCGCGCGCGCCGGCCTCTGTTCGCGCCGCGAGGCGGAGGCCTGGGTTGCCGCCGGCCGCGTTAGCGTTGATGGCAAAACGCTCACCAGCCCGGCAGTCGTGGTCGGCCCTGCCGCCGTTATCCTTGTCGACGGCAAGCCTCTGCCTGGTGCCGAACCGGCACGGCTTTTCCGCTACCACAAGCCCGATGGGCTCCTGACCACGCCGCATGCACCGGCCGGCATGGCAACGATCTATGACAAGCTGCCGCCCGATTTGCCGCGGGTGATGCCGGTGAGCCCGCTCGATCTTCACGCCGAAGGCCTGCTGCTGCTCACCAATGATGGCGCCATGAAGCGCCATATGGAGCTGCATGGCCGCGACTGGCTGCATCGCTATCGTCTGCGCGTGAGCGGCGCTGTCGAACCGGCGAAGCTCGCCTCACTTGCCGGCGGCCTCAGCATCGATGGCGTGGCCTATGGGCCGGTTCGCGCCGCCCTCGACCGCCAAAAAGGCGTGAATGCCTGGCTCACTGTCACGCTCGCCGAGGGCAAGGGCCGCGACATCCGCAAGCTCTGCCAGCATCTGGGCTGGACCGTCAGCCGGTTGATCGCCGTTGCCTATGGGCCGTTCCAGCTCGGCGACTTGCCGCGCGGCGCGATCGACGAAGTGGCGCCCAAGATGGTGCGCGAACAGCTTGGCCTCTCCGCCTCGCGCCGGCCAAAACCGTCCGATGCGCATCGTCGCCGGCCATCTTAAGGGCCGCAGACTGGCGGCCCCGGAAGGCCGCGATATCCGGCCGACCGCCGACCGCACCCGCCAGGCGCTGTTCGATGTGCTGGAGCACGGCCATCTGACCGAGGATGGCGGTTCGGTGCTGGCCGATGCCGTCGTTCTCGATGCCTTCTGCGGCACCGGCGCCCTGGGTCTCGAAGCTCTGTCGCGCGGCGCGGCCGAAGCAAACTTTATGGATAGCAACAACGCTGCGCTGGATTGTGCGCGCGCCAACGCGAAAACTGTTGGCGTGCCGGCAAATTTCATCCTGGCGGACGCCACCAACCCGCCACGGGCGCGCAAGGGGGCGAACCTGATCTTCCTCGATCCGCCCTATGACGGCGGCCTCGGCGCGCCGTCGCTCTCGGCCCTGCGCGAGGCAGGCTGGATCGCGCCCGGTGCGATTATCAGCCTGGAAATGTCGGGGCCGGAATTGTCGCGCTTCACCGCGCCCGAGGGCTTCGAGGCGATCGACGAGCGACGCTACGGCAAGGCGCGGATCGTGCTGCTGCGCGCAAGCGCCTGATATCATCGGACCATTGCCGGGCGAAAGCCTTGCGGGACTTACAACCGCTTCCCACCTAGTCCAGTGGTTGGAGACCCGCGGGGATGGAAAGTCATGAGATGGCAGGATGCGTCCGCAGATCCGCATGGTGATGCCCGCTGGCTCATGGATGAATTGCTGCCCGCGGCCAAATTGCTGATCGAACGCTTCGGTGAAATCCTGCCGATGGGTGCGCTCATCGGGCCGGAGGGCGAGCTCGAGCAGGTGCCATGCTCCGAGGGCATTTACGAAAGCGCTGTCCTGGCGCAGGCCGAGCTTCTGCGCCAAGCCTTCGCGCGGCGTGCAGAGGAAGGCGAGCTGCGCGCCTCGGCTCTGATCTATGACCCGGCGGTGTCGAGTTCGGGAGATACGCCGACGGCCGGTTCGCTGATCATCGAAATCGAGCATTTCACCGGCCACAACGTCACGATGACCATCCCCTATCAGAAAGCAACGAGCGGGTTGGTGTTTCTCGCGCCGATCGTGAGTGAAGGCGCTTACAGGGTCTTTGGCGCCGCACAGGCTAGGCGCTCGTCCGTGACGGCGTAATGGGCGGGCTGTCCTGGCGGTCACTGCAACATGCTTTTCTGGACGTAGCCATCGATGTTCGAGGACTTGCTGTGGATATGGACCCACTTCTCCCCGCTGCCGTAGACGATGACTTGCTCGCCATTCTTCAGCAATCCAACCACCTTCGACGTGGGATCCGGCGAGATCGTGACCGCGGTCTTGTCCGCGATGACGGTCATTGTCCCGGAATCGATTTCGACATAGGCGGCATCGCGCAGCGGCGGAATCGAGAGCTCCTCTCCCGCCGCGCGGCCGGCAGCCAGAACCATCAGCAGAGACGCTGCAATAACCAGTTTGCGCATGGCCAACTCCCGTGACAGCCCGTCCACAGGGGCGGACGTCGCCCCGCGGACCTTCCAGACAAAAACACGGGGCAAAGCAAACCGGTTCCAGCATCCAATATCTTGTGATGATTACGTTTTCAACAATTCCCGGGCCTTCCTCAGATCGGCCACGAAGCGGTCATATTCCCGCCGCTTGTCGGCCTCCTCGTGCAGCGGCGCGCGCCATTTGGCTCAATGCAGCGGCAGCGACTTCGCCATCGTCTCGTGGTCCTTCAGCGTCGGCAGGGTCTCCGAGGCAAAGGACTTGAGCCGGGCGTTCTGTCCCATGTTGCTTTCCTGAGTGAAGAGGTCAACGGCGGTGCCGTGATCCTCCACTTCCTGCTGGATATAGGCGTTGTCGAATTCGGTGCCGGCCAGGGCACCCATCGCCTTCAGCCGCATCAGATCCCGATCGCTCGGCGCTGCCGGCATCTCGATGCCTTCCGACTTCGCGATGGATTTCAGCTGCTCATTCGCCTTGCTGTGATCGGCGATCATCCGCCGCGCGAAGGACTGCACGTCCGGCCGCTGGGAATTCTTGAGGGCAACACGCGCTTCGGCGATTTCGGCCAGATTGCCTTCGCCGGCTTTCGCCACGAAATCGCGATCGGTACTCGATACATCGGCGAGTGCTGTTGCAAATGAGGCGAGCGACAGCACCGCACTGATGACAGCTATGGGGATAATGGCTACGAGGCGTTTCATCGGGTTTCTCCAGGATGACAGGGGTTGCCCGGTAAACGCAGGCCGTCCCAATCAGGTTCCGGAAAAACGCCCGCCGTCGGATGCTAGCGGCGGCCGAAAAGCCGTTCGATATCGGTGAGTTGCAGTTCCACGTAGGTCGGCCGGCCGTGATTGCATTGGCCGGAATGCGGTGTCGCTTCCATCTGGCGCAGCAGCGCATCCATCTCGGCGAGATTGAGCCGGCGGCCCGCGCGCACGCTGCCATGGCAGGCAAGCGTGCCGCAGACCTCTTCCAGCCGTTCTTTCAGGCTGAGGGCCGCACCGAACTCCTCGATCTCGTCGGCGAGATCGAGCACCAGCCCCTTGACGTCGACCTCACCCAGCAGGGCGGGTACCTCGCGCACCACCACGGCGCCCTGCCCGAAGGCTTCCAGCACGAGACCGAGCTCGGCGAGCTCGCTTGCCCGCACCACCAACCGGTCGGCGGCCGATGGCTCGAGTTCCACTACCTCGGGTATCAGCAGGCCCTGGCGCTTCACGCCGCCATCGCCCAGCGCCTGTTTCATGCGCTCATAGACCAGCCGCTCATGGGCGGCATGCTGGTCGACGATGACGATGCCTTGGGCGGTTTGCGCCACGATGTAGGTATCGTGAACCTGGGCGCGAGCCGCACCCAGCGGATATGCCGTTGCCGCAGGCGCTGCGGCTTCGCCCGCTGGCATCGCCGACGGGGCTTGGGGCCGGTCAAAACCCTTGAAGGGCTTGTAGATCTCCGCCACCGCTTCCGCCACACCGCGCGGCAAGAAGGATGATGAGCCGCGCCATGGGGCCGAGCCCCAGCTCGGTGCCATGGTGGCGGGACGAAAGCTGCCCAGCGCCGCATCGGCAACGGTGGTCGAGGCGCGATGGCCAGCCGCAGCCAAAGCATGACGCGCGGCACCCACGATGAGACCGCGCACGAGGCCGGGATCGCGAAAGCGCACTTCGGCTTTGGCCGGGTGAACATTCACATCCACCTCTTCCGCCGGCACATCGAGGAACAGCGCCACCAGCGGATGACGGTCGCGGGCGAGGAAATCCTGATAGGCGCCGCGCACGGCGCCGTGGAGCAGGCGGTCGCGCACGGGCCGGCCGTTGACGAAGAGGAACTGCTGCGCGGCGGTTGCCTTGTTCAACGTCGGCAGGCCGATGAATCCGGTCAGGCGATGACCCTCGCGCTCGGCATCGATGGGCAGAGCGTTCTCGGCAAATTCGCGGCCCATGATGGCGGAGAGCCGCTCGAGCCGCGCGGCGCCCGGGTCGTCGAGCAGCGAAGCTTGCGCCGCGTAACGCAGGACCACACGTTCACCGTCGCTGAGACTGAAGGCGATCTCGGGATGGGCCATGGCGAGACGCTGGACCACATCCTCGGCATGGCCGAACTCGCTGCGGCTCGACTTCAGGAATTTGAGCCGCACTGGCGTCGCGTAGAAAAGGTCGGTGAGCTCGACCCGCGTGCCGGACGTCAGCGCCGCTGGTTCGATGCCGGCCTTCACGCCGGCATCGACCGAAAGCCGCCAGGCGCTGGCCGCACCCTGCTTGCGGCTGACGATGGCCAACCGTCCGACCGAACCGATGGAAGGCAACGCTTCGCCGCGGAAGCCCAGCGTCGCTATGTGCGAGAGATCGTCATCCGGCAGTTTGGACGTCGCATGACGCTCGATAGCAAGCGACAATTCCTCCCGATCCATGCCGTGGCCATCATCGACCACCTGGATCAGGGCCCGACCGCCATCCTTCAGAGTCACATCGATGCGCGCCGCACCGGCATCGATGGCGTTCTCCACCAGCTCTTTCACCGCAGAGGCCGGCCGCTCGATGACCTCGCCGGCGGCGATGCGGTTGACGATATCCGGGGGGAGAAGGCGAATCGCCATGGGAGAACGCTAACAGAACGCGTCCGCCCTCGCCATCGGGTGGTTGCTGGGTTACTGAGGCGGCAGTGGCAGTGTGCCGATAACGCCCGTGGGTTTTCCCAGCACGAGAAAGCGCAGATCCTCGGCGTGATAGAGCCGGTGTGCGACACGCTTCGCCTGGGCCAGGCTTACCGCCTGGAGATAGCCCGCGCGCTTGTCGACATAGTCGAGGGGCAGGCCCACAAGCTGGATGCCGAGCAGTGCGTAGGCCGCATTCTGCGTGCTGTCGAAGCGGAGCGGATATGCGCCGATCAGATGGGTCTTGGCATCGGCGAGCTCGGCTGCGGTCGGCCCCGAATCGCCCATCTGCTGCCACTGCTCGCGGGTCAGCTTGATGGCCTCGGCGGCCGAGGCGTTCTTGGTGGAAAAACTTCCCGAGAGCAGGCCGGCATGATCGAGCGTGATCAGATCGGTCGAGATGGAATAGACGAAGCCGCGTTTGATCCTGAGTTCGCGGGTGAGGCGCGAGCTGAAATCACCGCCGCCAAGGATGTCGTCCAGCAATGCCGCGGCGTAGAAATCGGGATCGCTGCGCTTGATGCCCGCCTCGCCGAACACGACGATGCTCTGGTCCAGATCGCGACCCATGACCGCAATGCCGCCCGGTCCCGGTGGCGGGGCTTCGCTCACATCGGGCGATGTTGCCTTGGCGGGCAGATCGCCAAAGCTCTGGTCGAGCAAGCGGGCGAGATCGGCCGCCGTGATGTCGCCGACCACGGCGATGTGCATCTGGTCGCGGCCGAAGCGCCGTTGCGCGAAATGGCGCAGATCGGTGCCCGTGATGGCCCTGAGCGACTTCGCCGTGCCCTTTTCGGGCCGGGCGTAAGGATGGCCGGGGAACATCATGCGAAACCAGGCCTGTCCCGCCACGCTGTCCGGACTGCCCGCTTCGGAGGCAATGATGGAGAGCACCTGGCCACGAATGCGCGCCAAGGGTGCCGCATCGATGCGCGGCCGGGTCAGCGCCAGATGCAACAGCGAAAAGGCCTCATCGCGATGGGCCGTCAGCATGCGCACTTGGCCGATGATGCTGTCGGAATTTGCCTCGAAGCTGAAATCGATGCCGAGATCGGCGAGCTTCGCCTGGAAGGCATCGGAATCGAGATCCCCGGCGCCTTCATCCAGCAGGCCCGAAATCAGATAGGCCATGCCTTCCTTGCCCGCAGGGTCGAGCGCCGAGCCGCCTTGAAAACCCATGGCGAGCGAGATCAGGGGATTGGTGTGATCCTCGATGAGCCAGGCTTCGATCCCGCCGGGGCTGACCACCCGCTCGACGGCGGCGGATGCGTTTGTACTGGCGAGCAGCCAGCAGAGCCCGGCCAGCGCTGCAACAACCAGCACTCGAAAACGCTGCCGAAGATTCATTGCACTGCGCCCGCGGGCACTTGCTGGGCAATGGGCCCGCCGGGACCGCTGCTTGGCGCGCCCGCACCCGGCAGCAGCAAGCCGGTCACGCTGTTTTCGCGGTTCTTCAACACGTCGCGGGCGGCCTGCAGCACGTCGGCGGCGCTGACCGCGGCGATGCGATCAGGCCAGGCTTCCACCTGGGCAAGCGACACGCCGCTGACCAGCGCGGTGCCTACCAGCTGCGCCGGTCCACGCAGACTGTCGCGGGCCTTGATGGCATCGACGGCGATCCGGTTCTTGGCTTCGGCAAGTTCAGTCGCATCAACGCCCTTGTCGAGCAGGAGCGCGATCTCAGCGTCGATGGCCGCTTCGAGTTTCGCCGTGTCCACACCGACCGCTGGCGCGGCGGCGATGGTGAATTGCCCATAGTCGAGCGCTCCGCCGTTGTTGCCGGCATCCACCTCCACGGCGATCCCCTGCCCCACAACCAGATGGCGATAGAGGCGGCTGGTCGAACCGCCGGCGAGAAGCTCGCCCAGCAGATCGAGCGCCGCAGCCTTCTGGATATCGTTGCGGTCGGCGGGCGCCAGATAGATGCGCTCCCACACCGCCTGCTGCACATTCGGATCTTTCAAGGTGACCGCGCGGGCGGCAAAGGAGGGCGGTTCCTGCAAGCGATTGCGCTGCGGCACGGGACGGGCGGGGATCGGTCCGAAATACCGTTCGGCCAGCGCCTTCACCTCGGCGAGGGTGGTATCGCCCGCCACCACCAGCACCGCGTTGTTGGGCGCATACCAGCGCCGATAAAAGGCGAGCGCGTCGGCGCGGGTGAGTTCATGCATCTCATGCTCCCAGCCCAGCACCGGCAGGCGGTAAGGGTGATTGAGGAAGAGGGCTGCATCCATCATCTCCTGCAGCCGGCCGGAGGGATCGTCGTCGACGCGCTGGCGCCGCTCCTCGATGATCACATCGCGCTCGGACAGGACCTCGTTCTCGCGCAGCACCAGATGGGTCATCCGGTCGGCTTCCATCTGCATGACAAGCGCCAGATGCTGGCGCGCGATGGTCTGCCAATAGGCGGTGTAGTCCTGGGTGGTGAAGGCGTTCTCCACCCCGCCCAGGCGCACGATACGCCGCGAAAACTCGCCATCCGGCACGCTGGGCGTGCCCTTGAACATCAGGTGTTCCAGAAAATGGGCGATGCCCGATTTTCCCATGGGCGCGTCGGCGCCACCGGCGCGGTAGAACAGCATCTGGGCAACCACGGGGCTGCGGTGATTTTCGATCACCACCACCTGCAGCCCGTTGGCCAGTGTCGTGCTCTGGGCGTTGAACAATTCGGCGCGCGCGCCATGCGCGGCGAAGGCCAGCAGAAAAGCAAGCGCCCCGGCAAGGATGCGCCGGGGCGCAGTGAGGCAAAGCCGGTAAAGAATTAGAAGATGCCCTCGAGGAGGGCCTTCTTCTTGCGCTTGATGGTCGGCGTGGCGCCGGCGGTGACCGGCTGGCCGAGCGCTGCATTCTGCTGCAGGCGCTGCTGCTCGCCCTGAGGATCGACGATGGTCCCGGCGGGCTCGGGCTCGCGCCAGAAGGCGAGCTTGTCGAGCAGGCCCTGGCTCGCCGCGGTCTCGTCCGCCGCTTCCTGGTTCACGAGGTTGCGGATATTCGGATCGGGCGTGCCGGCCCCGGCCGTCTGCAGCAGGGCCTGTTCGCCGGAGGTTTGCGTCGTATCGGTCGCCGCCGCCGTACCGGCCGCAGCGGTATTCGCCAGCAGCGCGTTCTGGGCGTTCAATTCGGGCGAACCTTCCTGGGGACGCGGAGCGCCGGGGGTCGGGGTGGGCAGGTTGAAATCCGACGGCATGCTGAGCGGCGCCTGGGCCACCACCTGGAATTCGTCCGGCGGGTTCTTGCCCAGTCCGATCGCCTGTTTTGCCGATTCGCACGCGCTCAGCGCGCAGGCAGCCGCAGCCACCAGCAACAGGGTATGGAGCCTCATGCTTACCCCTCCAGTCGGGCCGGAGTTTTACTCTTTCCCCCGCCCTCAAACAACCCGTCGATGATCAGCAGCGCCACCCCGATGCTCAGCGCCGAATCAGCCAGATTAAAGGCCGGCCAGTGGTATCCCGCAACATGAACGTCGATGAAATCGAACACTGCGCCCAGGCGCAATCGGTCAATAACATTGCCTAAAGCACCACCGATAATAAGGCCGAGAGAGATTGCCGGCAGAAGCCGGTGGGTGCGGAAGAGCCAGAAGGTCATCACCGCGGCGATAACCGTGGCCAGGGCCGAGAGCACATAGGGGCCGCTGGCCTCGCTCATGGTCAGCAGGCTGAAGCCCACCCCCTTGTTCCAGGCGGAGACGAAACTGATGAATGGTGTTAGCTGCACGTCGCCGGATGCAAGCCATGAGCGCATCAGCGGCTTGCTGATCTGGTCGAGGATGACGGCGACGACAGCGACGGCGAGGCCGATCCGCTGCAGACGCTTCACGCCACCACCCCGCTGCAGCGTTCACAGAGATGCGCCTCGTGCTTGGCCACCTCCGGCAGCACCCGCCAGCAGCGCTCGCACTTCTCGCCCACAGCCTGACCGATGACCACGCCGACATCGGCGACATCGGGCAGCGTGAAGGCGCCGGCCGGCACGCCGGCGATCTTGAGCGTTGCCGAAGACGTGATCGAGAGCTCGGCGAGATCGAGGCCATCGATCGCCTGGGCATAGGCGGCCGGTGCATAGATGGTCGGATGCGCCTGCAGGGACGAGCCGATGCGCTTGGCCGCGCGCTCAAGCTCGATGGCGCCGGTCACGACGCGGCGCAGATCGCGAAGGTGACTCCACCGCTCGCCCAGCGCCTCGTTGCGCCAGCTCGCCGGGACGGCGGGGAAGGTGCGCAGATGCACGCTTTCTTCGGGCCCGCTTCCGCGCGCCCACCAGGCTTCTTCCGCGGTAAAGCAGCAGATCGGCGCAAGCCAGGCAGTGAGGCACGAGAAGAGCTGATCAAGCACGGTGCGGCAGGCACGCCGGCGCACGCTCTTCGGGTTGTCGCAATAAAGTGCGTCCTTGCGGGTATCGAAATAGAAGGCCGAGAGATCGACGGCGCAAAAATTGTGCAGCGCCGTGAACATGCTGTGGAAGTCGTAGGCCTCGATGTCGCGGCGCACTTCCGCATCCAACTCCCAGAGGCGATGCAGCACCCAGCGCTCCAGCGCCGGCATCTGGGCTTCCGGCAACTTCTCCACCGCGCTGAATCCGTCGAGCGCGCCCAGCAGATAGCGCAGCGTGTTGCGCAGCCGCCGATAGGCTTCGGCGTGATGCTTCAATGTTTCCGGGCCGATCTTCAGATCGTCGGAATAGTCGGAGGCCACGACCCAGATGCGCAAGATGTCGGCGCCGTACTGCTTCATCACATCCTGAGGCGCCACCACATTGCCCAGGGACTTCGACATCTTGCGGCCCTGTTCATCGAGCACGAAGCCGTGGGTCAGCACGGCTTCATACGGCGCGCGCCCACGCGTGCCGCAGCTTTCCAGCAGCGATGAGTGAAACCAGCCGCGATGCTGATCGCTGCCTTCGAGATAGAGGGAGGCAGGCCAGGCAAGTTCAGGGCGCGCCTCCAGCACGAAGGCGTGCGAACTGCCGGATTCGAACCACACCTCGACGATGTCGCGGATCTGCTCGTAATCGTCCGGATTGCGGTCATTGCCGAGGAAGCGTGCGGGTGGACTGTTGAACCAGGCGTCCGCCCCTTCGGTTTCAAACGCCACGGCGGTGCGTTCGATGACGGCAGGATCGCGCAGCGGTTCGCCGGTGCGTTTATCGACGAATACGGCGATCGGCACGCCCCAGGCGCGCTGGCGCGAGATGCACCAATCGGGCCGGCTTTCGATCATGGAGTAAAGGCGATTGCGCCCCTGCGGCGGAATGAAGGCTGTCTCGTCGATGGCGGCCAGCGCCTTCTGCCGCAGGTCGTTCTTCTCCATGGAGATGAACCATTGCGGCGTGTTGCGGAAGATGAGCGGCGCCTTGGACCGCCAGCTATGGGGATAGCTGTGGGTCAGCTTGCTCTCCGCCAGCAGATGGCTCGATTCGCGCAACGCGGCCACCACCGCCGGATCGGCATCGGCCTTCTTGCCCGAAGGGTTCAGCACGCGTTTGCCGGCGAACAGCGGCACATGGGGCAGATAACGGCTGTCGCCGTCGATCGTCTGCGGCACTTCGATGCCGTGAGCGCGGCCGAGATCGTAGTCGTCGGCACCGTGGCCCGGCGCGATATGCACCATGCCCGTGCCCTGTTCGGTCGTGACGAAACCGCCCGGCAGCATCGGCACCTTGAAGTCATAGCCTTTGCCGGCCAGCGGATGCCTGGTCACGGTTCCCGCAAGGCGCGTGCCGGGACCCGACCACAAGGTCCTCGAACTCATGATGCCGGCCGCCTCGCAGAAGCCCGCCTTCAATTCGCTGGCGACGATGAATTTCTCGCTCGCCTTGATCGCACTACCCTCCTTGACCTCGAGGACCTCGATCAGCTCATAGGCGATCGCCTCGCCATAGGCGATGGCGCGATTTCCTGGAATGGTCCAGGGCGTCGTCGTCCAGATGACCGCGGACGCACCGGCAAAAACCGGATCGGCGGATCTTTCGACCGGAAAGCGCACATGGATCGTGGTCGAGGTGTGGTCGTGATACTCGACCTCGGCATCGGCCAGCGCTGTCTTCTCCACCACGGACCACAGCACCGGCTTGGAGCCACGGAACAGCCCGCCATTCATCAGGAACTTGCCGATCTCGCGCAGGATCTGCGCCTCTGCGGCAAAGGACATGGTGGTGTAGGGATTGGCCCAGTCGCCTTCCACGCCCAGACGCTTGAACTCCTCGCGCTGCTGCTCGACCCAGTATGTCGCGAAGTCGCGGCACTCCTTGCGGAACTCGACGATGGGCACGGCATCCTTGTCCTTGCCCTTGGCGCGGTACTGCTCCTCGATCTTCCATTCGATGGGTAGGCCATGGCAGTCCCAGCCCGGCACGTAATTCGCATCCTTGCCCAGCATCTGCTGGGCGCGGTTGACCACGTCCTTCAGGATCTTGTTCAGCGCATGGCCGATATGGATGGCGCCGTTCGCATAAGGCGGGCCGTCATGCAGGATGAATTTCGGCCGGCCTTGCGACGTCCGGCGCAGCTTGTCGAACAGCTGCATCTCCTGCCAGCGCTTCAGCGTCGCCGGCTCCCGCTCGGGCAGGTTGCCGCGCATGGCGAAGTCCGTGCGCGGCAGGAACACCGTCGATTTGTAGTCCACGCTCATCGTCTCACGTCTTCACTTCCGGTTGGGGCGCAGCGCGCTCTCATAAACGCTCGCCGATTCCAGCGCCGTGCGGCGCTGCCGCGGTTTGGCAAAGCCCGGCGGCGGGCCGTTATAGCCCGAGAGCCGGTGTTTTGCTTCCTCGCTGTCTGCGGCGATTTGCGCCTTCAAGGCGTCGAGGCCGGCGAACTTCATCTCGGGTCTGAGGAAATCGATCAGCGCCACGCGCAGGTGTTTCCCATAAAGGTCGCCGGAGAATTCGAAGAGATGGACCTCGAGCTGGACGCGTTTGCCGCCGACCGTCGGGCGATTGCCGAGATTGGCCACGCCATCGATCCAGCGCGTGCCGCGGCCTTCATCGATGCCGGCCTTGACCGCATAGACGCCGAGGGCGGGGTGCATGTAGTCGCCCAGGCCGAGATTGGCGGTGGGAAATCCCAGCAGCCGGCCGCGCTTGTCGCCGGTTTCCACGCGTCCTTCGATCTCCCAGGGCCGGCCGAGCAGCAGGGCAGCCCCGCGCGGGTCGCCGGCGATCAGCCGCTCGCGAATCTTGGTCGAGGAGTAAACAACACCTTCGCTATCGGCCGCCGCGGCCACGGAGGTGACGGCAAATCCTGCCGCACGTCCGAGATCGCCCAGCATCTCGGCATTGCCGCTGCGGTTCTGGCCGAAGACGAAGTCGTAGCCCACCACCACATGGGAGGGCTGAATGCCCTGCCCCAGCACCTCGACGATGAAGGATTCCGGCCGCCGGCGCGCCATCGCCGCATCGAAGGCCAGAAGGTAGACATAGTCGACCCCGATGGCCTCGAGCTGGCGCAGGCGAATACGAAAGGGCGTCAGGCGAAAGGCCGGCTTGCCCGGCTGGAAGAACTCCCGCGGATGGGGTTCGAAGGTCAAAACCCCGCAGGAGGTGCCCAGCTCGTCGGCCAGGCGGGCCGCCTCGGCGATCACCTTCTGGTGCCCCAGATGTACGCCGTCGAAGTTCCCCAGCGCCACGACGGCGCCGCGCGCCTCGACCGGAATCTCGCTGTAATGGCGGAAAATACGCATGGCGGCGGGAAGATAACGCGTCCGGTCCGCCGCTGGATAGAAGGCTATTCGCTGCGCCTATTCGGCCGCTTGCGGGACCGGGCGGCGCTGGACCAGGAGCTGGGCGTCGCCGGAAATGACCACCGTATCGCCCACGGTGCAGACGGTCTCCAGCGAGACGCGGCCTTTTTCGCGGTCGACAGCCGTTACGGTGACCCGCGCGCGCACCGTATCGCCGATGCGGACCGGCGCACGGAACTTCAAGTTCTGGCTGATATAGATGCAGCCCGGCCCGGGCAGCTTGGTGCCCAAGACCGTGGAAATGAAGCTCGCCGTCAGCATGCCATGGGCGATCCGGCCCTTGAACATGGTGTCCTTGGCGTAGTCATTGTCGAGATGGACGGGGTTGATATCACCGGAGATTCCGGCAAACAGCACGACATCGGCTTCCGTCACGGTTTTGCTGTGGATCGCCGTCATGCCCACCTCGAGATCCTCGAGGTAATAGCCGTGTAACTCCTGCATCACACTCCCGCCACTTGGTCCCTGGCGCCCCGGCGCGCCGAATCAACCTATTGCATTGCAATATAAGGCTCCGGAGTCCCTTCGGCAAGCTACCTAAATCACGCATTGCGAAGCAAAAAAGCCACGGAACTCCGTGGCTTTTCGGCAACCCGCATCGTGATACCGGTATCGGCCTAGCGGGCTGGGCGAGGATCGATGGGCAGGGTGCCGGCGATCCCGAAAAGCTGCTCCAGGGCGGCGCCTGCCGCCAGCAGGGCTGCCTCGCCCCGGGGCTTGCCGACGAGCTGCAGGCCGACGGGCAGGCCATCCTTGGTCACGCCACAGGGGATGCAGAGGATCGGCAGCGAGGTCAGGGTCAGGGCATAGGTGATGCGGATCCACTCGACGTAGTTGTCGAAGGTCTCGCCCTCCAGGGATTTCAGCCAACGGGTCTTCACATCGAAGGGCGGCAGGATCGCCGCGGGCACCAGCAGCAGGTCGTAGTCTTTCATGAAGGCGAGCACGCGGTGATAGAGCTGGCCGCGGCCCTTTTCCGCCCGGCCGATTTCCTCCGCCTTCAGCGCCAGGCCCGTTTCGATGTTCCAGATCACCTCAGGCTTTAAAAGCTTGCGGTGATTCGCGTATTCCTCGCTGAGGCCCGCGGCAAAACCAGCCGCGCGCAGCACTTTGAAAATCTCAGCCGCGTCGTGCAGGTCGGGACTCTTCTCCTCGACACTCGCCCCCACCGAAGCGAGTTTCTTAATCGCGGCGGCGGTAACCTCGCGCACGGTCTTGTCCACCGGGCAGATACCAAGGTCGGCGGAATAAGCCACGCGCGCCGGCATCCTGGGTTTCAGCGCTGAGGAGAGGAACGAAGTGGCCGGCGCCTCCAGCGACATCGGATCCTCGTCATGTCGGCCCACCATGGCGTCCAGCATCAGGGCGCAGTCGGCGACGTTGCGTGCCATGGGCCCGACGACCGCCAGTGTCCCGAAGGGAAAGTCGCTTGGGCCGCTCGGCACGCGGCCCGGGCTTGCCCGCAGGCCCACCACGCCGCAATAGCTCGCCGGTGTGCGCAGCGAACCGCCGAGATCGGAGCCGGTCGCAATCCACACCTGGCCTGCTGCCAATGCCGCTGCCGACCCGCCGGAGGAGCCGGAAGACGTCTTCGCCGTGTTCCACGGCGTGACCGTGTCAGGAAAGACCTGGTTATAGGTATTCGCACCCGCGCCGAACTCGGGCGTGTTCGACTTGCCGACAACAATGCCGCCATGCTCTTCGAGCCGCTCGACCATGATGTCGGAACGTACGGCGATGTTCTTGGCGTAAATCGGCGAGCCAAAGGTCGTCAGCACGCCCGCGACATTGTCCAGATCCTTGACCGCAAAGGGCAGGCCCGCGAGCAGGCTTGCCCGGTCGATGCGCCCCGCAGCCTTGCGCGCGCGATCGGGACTGAGGGTGGGCATGGCATGGATCGCGC
The DNA here is from genome assembly GCA_964594035.1 of uncultured Rhodospirillaceae bacterium. Taxonomy (GTDB): domain Bacteria; phylum Pseudomonadota; class Alphaproteobacteria; order Dongiales; family Dongiaceae; genus DASXQK01. The sequence goes on from CAZQLF010000011.1 coordinate 15,775, forward strand.
CGTCGGTTGCGGCGATGCGCGCCAGCGAAGCCTCCACCAGTTCCAGGGGCGAGACCTTGCCCTGCTTCAGTTGAGCCACCGCTTCGCGCGCGGTGAGCTTGAACAGATCGGACTGTGCCATGTATCCCCCAGCATTGCGCACTACCGGCGCTTCCGATAGTGGAAGCCGCGGGAGGCAGGCGCGTGGGCAGGCATTATAAGCGGCTGATCGGCGGAATCCGCGAATTCATGCAACTCGAATCAGCGGCGGGCGCCTTGTTGCTGCTGGCAGCAGTGCTGGCGGAGGTGGCCGCCAACAGCCCGCTTGCCTCTGTCTATGAATCCGTCCTGGCCATGCCGCTGCCGCTGCATCTCGGCCCCCTGCATCTCGACAAGACCCTCCTGCACTGGATCAACGACGGGCTGATGGCGCTGTTCTTCCTGGTCATCGGCTGCGAGATCAAGCGCGCCATGATCGAGGGGGAACTATCGAGCTGGCGCCGCGCGGCCCTGCCGGCGATTGCAGCCGCCGGCGGCATGCTGGTACCGGCCCTGATCTATGTCGCCATCAATCGTGGCGATCCTTCGGCTCTGCGCGGTTGGGCGATTCCTTCAGCCACCGACATCGCCTTTGCCTTCGCAGTCGTGTCCCTGCTGGGAAAGCGCGTGCCCGCAAGCCTGCGCCTCTTTCTGCTGGCGCTCGCCATCATCGACTATCTCGTGGCAATTTGTATTATCGGTACTTTCTATAACGCCGAACTCGAGCTCATGC
>CAZQLF010000012.1:0-16438 GCA_964594035.1 uncultured Rhodospirillaceae bacterium
CCGGCCAGCCGGGCGGGCGACTTGGCCGCCCAGGGCCCGGGGCAAATGGAACAGAGGGCGGGGGGGGAGGGTCGGCCCATCGGGGCCTGGCAGAGGGAGCCCGCGGGCATCGGCTTCGCCCGCCACGATCTCGACGCCTTCCAGGATCGCAGCACCCGCGCGCCTTGCGGCGTCACCGAATGCGGGCGAGACGATGCGCGGATTGGCCTGGCCATCCTCGGGCGAGAACGAGCCGCCCTGCACCACAGGCCCGAGCCAGGGAAAGCGCGCCATGATGGCGTTGCGCCCCAGAAGCTCGAAATCGAGGCCATGTTGGGCAGCGTCCCGGCAATGCTGCTCGATGATGGCCATATCCTGTTCGCTACGCCCGAGACGCAGATGACCGCCTATGGTGAACTCGCCATCGATGCCGATCAGCCCCGGCAAATCCATCCAGAGCTTGCGGGCACGGCGGGAGAGCGGGAATTCACGCAGCGCGCGGCCCTGCTGGCGCACGCCGCCGAAGTTCACGCCGCTCGCGCGCTGGCCGACACGGTCGCGCTCGAGGAGGATGACGCTCAGGCCAAGCTTGCGCAGATGCAGCGCCGCCGAGGTGCCGACGATGCCACCGCCCAGCACCAGCACATCGGCCCGGCGTTCCCCTTTGCGGTCGCTGCTCACAACGCCTCCACGGGGAGCGGCTTCACCGGCGGCTGGCTACGCAAACGCCCGACGTCCTCGGTGGCGCAATTGAGGGTGGCCGACAGCACTTCCGCCGCCGCGCCGCCACAGATGCGGCCCTGACAGCGGCCCATGCCGACGCGGCTGAAGGCCTTCGCGCGGTTGAGTTCAGTTGCATCGAGCGCGCCGATGGAGGCGCGCAGTGTGCCGGCGTTCACTGCTTCGCAGCGGCAAAGGATCGTCTCATCGCCGATGCGGCGTGCGAGATGCGCAGGGAAGGGGAAGGCAGCGGCGAGCCCGGCGCGGAATCGCCGAAGGCGCGCGAGCTTGCGTTCGAGCGCCCGGCAGCGCGCCTCGGATACGGCGACCGCGCGATCGGCAAGCAAAGCCAGTGCCGCGCGTTCACCGGCGGCTTCCGCCGCATCGGCGCCGGCAATACCGGTGCTATCGCCGGCGAGATAGATGTTCCTGGTGCCAGGCGCGCGTCCTGCTGCATCGATCACGGGCAGCCATTGGCGATCCGTGCCGTCGAAGGTGAAGGGGCAGCCGGCGAGATCGGCGAGCTGTGTCTCGCTGCGCAGCCCATAACCGAAGGCAACGGCGTCGGCTGCGATATCCTGCGTGTTGCCGGCAGCGTCACGAAAGCGCAGGCCCGCTGCCTGCGTGTCTCCCAGGATCGCCAGCGGCTCGATGCTGCTTTCCATGCGCACGCCGCTGGAGCGAAGTTTCGCCAGATAATAGAGACCCTTTGCCAGCATTGGGCTGTTGGCCAGCAGGAGCGGCAGTGCAGAGCGCCGCGCAGTCGCCGGGCTGGTATCGAGCACAGCCGCGACCTGCGCACCCGCCTTCGCGTATTGGTAGGCGATGAGATAGAGCAGGGGGCCGGTGCCGAAGAAGAGGCAGCGCCGGCCGATGGCAACCGCCTGAGCTTTCAGCGCGGTCTGCGCGCCGCCGAGCGTGTAGACTCCGGGCAGCGTCCAACCATGAAGCGGGATGATCCTGTCGGTGGCGCCGGTAGCGAGGATCGCCGACTCGAATGGGATCGCTTCGCTGCCCGACGCGCCAGCGACATGCAGTGCGCCACCGGCGATATCCCAGACCAGGGACGAGGGCCGGTAATTGGCGCGCAACGCCGCTTCGTCGGCGGCGCGATGCAGCCGTTCCGCTTTCCGCGCTTCGAAGCCATAGAGGGTGCTGGCCGTGCGCCGAAAGCCTTGCGGCTGCCGGCGGTAGATCTGGCCGCCGGCGCGCGGCGCTTCATCGATCCAGATCGGCACCATGCCGTGCGCGATCAATGTGGAGACCGCCCGCACGCCAGCGGGGCCCGCGCCGACGACAGCGACACTCACGGTATTGGCTCCAGCACCATGCCGTCTTCGGCGATAGTGGTGCAGGCGCGCAAGCGCCGGCCATCGGCAAGACTGACCCAGCAATCCTGACAGGCGCCCATGAGGCAGAAGCCGGCGCGCGGCCGGTCGCCGAACTCCGACTGGCGCAGATGACCACCAGCAAGAAGTAGCGCGGTCAGCAAGGTATCGCCTTCGAGTGCCTCGATGCGCCTGTGGCCGACGGAAATCGCGATGGGTTTGCGCCCGGTTTCATCCAGGCGATGAAAGCGGCCCCCCTGCGCCGCCGTGCTCACGGCAGGCGTGGCTCGTACTGCATGGGCACCTTGCCCGTCAGACGCGGGTCGACGATGGATTTACGCAGTTGCTTGTAAGGCCGGAAACCAGCGCGCTGATAGGTCTGGAGCGCGCGCGCATGGTCCAGCGTGCAGGTATCGACGATCAAACGCTGCGGAGCGGATTCCCAGGCCATGTCGATGGCCCAGTTGACGAAGTACCAGCCGATGCCCCGCCCGGTGAATTCCGGCATCAGGCCGAAATAATTGAGCGAAACGTCCGGCGCGGACCGCCGGTCGATCTCGACATAGCCCGCCGGTTCTCCGCCGACATAAGGCACGTAGAGTTCGACGCGCGAATCGTCGAGGATCGCCTTCAGTTCCGCATCGCTCATCTGCTTGCGCTCGTACCAGAAGATGGGATCGCCGACGCGCTCATAGAGATAGCGGTAATAGGGAACGCTCGGCGCCTCCACGCGCAGCAGGGCCAGCTTCTCGCCGCCCGGCGCCGGTACGGTGGGGCGCGTTGGCCGCTCCGTCATCTCCAGATAGGTGATAACCACCTCGAGATCCGTCGCCTTGTCGGGCTTCGCATCGGCGGCAAAAGATTTGGACATGATCCTGCGCTGTTCGGTGCCGTAGCCGAGATGGGCATAGAACGATGCGATCGCCGCATTCTCCTCGCGGATCAGGAGTTGCAGTTTCGGCAGGCCGCGGGCGACAGCCCAGGCTTCGGCCTGGCCAACCAGTGTTCTGCCATGACCGTTGCCACGACGCTTCGGATCGACAGCCACGCGATACATCCAGGCGCGATGACCGTCATGGCCAACCATGATGCTGCCGGCGAGCCGGTTGTCCTCGAAGCCCAAAAACAGCTCACCGTTATGGACGTCGCGCAGAAAAGCGATCTCGCGCGCCGGATCGTGAAAGGGGCGCAGCAGTTCGCAGGATTTCCAAAGCTCGATGAGCGCCGCGACATCCTCGTCGCGACAGGCGCGGATCGCGAAGGTCATGTCTCGACGGGCGTGTCGCCGGGAAGGCCCCATTCCGCCCAGGAGCCGTCGTAGACCGCCACGTCGCGATGGCCCAGCAGATGAAGGCCGAAGGCGAGCACGGTGGCGGTAACTCCGGAGCCGCAAGAGGTAATGACCGGCTTCTTCAGGTCGATACCGGCGACGCGAAATTTCTGCGCCATCTGGTCGGCGGAGATGAGGGTTTTGTCTGCCTTCAACAGCTCGGTAAAAGGCAGGTTGTGCGAGCCGGGAATATGGCCGGGCCGGCGCCCCGGCCAGAGTTCAGGCTCTGCACCGCTGAAGCGCCCGCGGGCGCGGGCATCCAGCACCTGTTCGCGCTTCGACGTCAGGTTCGCGCGCATCTGCGCCTTGTCGCGCACCTGGCCGTGATCGAAACGCGCGGTGAAGTGGCGTTCGCGCGGCTGTGCCGGGCCTTCCTCGACCGACCGGCCTTCGGCGATCCATTTCGGCAGGCCGCCATCGAGCAGGGCCACGTCATGGTGGCCGAAGATGCGCAGCATCCACCAGGCACGCGTGGCACTCATAAGGCCGTGAGCGTCATAGACGACGACGCGGCTGCCATCGCCGATGCCGAGCTTGCGCATGCGGCTGGCGAATTTTTCCGGCCTCGGCAGCATATGGGGCAGGGGGTTGTCGCGGTCGGCGATGTCGTCGATATCGAACAGGACGGCGCCGGGGATGTGCCTGGCCTCAAACTCGGTACGCAGATTCTTGCCCATGCCGGGCAGATAATAGGTCGCATCGGCGATCTTCAGATCGGGATCGCCGAGATGCCTGGCAAGCCATTCGGTGCTGACCAGGCTTTCGGGATGGGCATAGCCCACCATCAGGAATTCCTCAGCGCCAGGTTCACGCGCCGGTTCTGCTTGCCCTTGCTTTCGATCTTCACCACCTCGACCGGGCCGATCTCGCCGGTGTGGGTGACATGCGTGCCCCCGCAGGGCTGCAGGTCGACGCCCCCGATTTCCAGCAGCCGCACGCGGCCCAATCCCATGGGCGGTTTCACCGACATGGTGCGCACGAGCTCGGGATGCGCCGCCAGCTCCTCGTCCGTGATCCAGCGCGGGCGCACCGGATGGTCCTCGGCGATCAGGCGATTGAGCTCTGCCTCGATATGCTCCTTGTCAAGCTTCGCTTCGGGAATGTTGAAGTCGAGGCGACCCTTGCCATCGCTCACCTGACCGCCGGTCACGTCGCCAGTGACGACCGCGCAGAGCAGATGCAGACAGGAATGCATGCGCATCAGCCGGTGGCGGCGTGCCCAATCGATCTCCGCTGTCACTGCCGTACCGACGGCCGGTGCCGCCGTGCCGGGCGCGAGGACATGCACAACCTCATCTTGTGCCGCACCCTTGATCGTGTCGGCGACCGCAATGGTGCTGCCGTCGGCAAGCCGCAGCAGGCCGGTGTCGCCCAGCTGGCCGCCGCCGAGCGGATAGAAGACCGTGCGATCCAGGCGCAAGCCGCGCTCATCCGCCGATGTCACCACGGCGGGGCAGCTTCTCGCATAGGCATCCTCGCGAAATACCAGTTGCATGACTCACCTGCCATTGAAGAAGTCGATGCTAGCCGCCGGACCGCCGCCGGTCCAGCAAACGGCCCGGTTCAGATCAGGCCTTGGCGATGGTCAGATATGCGTGAACGTAGCCCATGCCATGTTCGGCCGGATCCATGCGCACGCGTGCTTCGTAGGTAGCGTAGAAGCGGTCGATGATGGCCTGGCGTTCGGGCGGCGATCGCCCTGCATCCAGTGCTGCGAAGAACGTGGATTCCGTCCAGGATCGCATGGTGGGGATATAGGCCTTGGCAAAGACGGCGGCATCTCCATGGCGGCGAAATTCCGCGGCGTAGGGGCAGGGGACGATGCGGGCCTCGGCATGTTCGAGGCGCAAGCCGGCCTTGTTGAGTGGATCGGCGGGATCGAGCAGCGGACCCGGGAACTCACCAAGCTTCTTGTAGTACTGCGGCGGGGTCATGGCCCGGTACTCGCGCTCGCCGATCGCGCCTGCCGCCAGCAGCTCGCGCCATAGCTGGTTGAACATGCCGAACATGTTTACCCCGCCGGTATGGCCGAGATAGTGGCCCTGCTCGTCACGACAGAAATTGACCAGCACCAGTCGGCCGCCGGATTTCATCTCGGATGCTCGATGGGTCAGGATGGTGCGCCAATCGGCATTACCCTGGCGCGCGAAGGCCGCCAATTCTTCGCCTTCGGCGCCGACCGCCTGCACATGATTGGAAATGTCGCATGGCTTGCTGCTCAGCCAGTGCATGGCCGTTGCCGAGAAGCCGAGGTCGAGGGAGGCTGAGGGCAGGATCTGGCGATAGAACGAAGTCGCCGATTGCAGAAAGAAAGCCCGCTCATGCTGCGGCTGGCGATGCAGATTGGCCACCAGCGCGTTGAAGTCGTTGCGAGGCTGGTCGGTATGTATGATAGCAATCTCGCGGGCAGGCCAGCGCCGCCTCACGGTCTCGATGACCTTGCCCACCAGATCCAGCGATGTGCCGCCATCGGCGGTACCCATATCGCTCATGGTGAAGGGGGCGCTTGCGTCCGGCATACGGGCGATGGCCTCCAGCACTAGGGGTGTGGCGCCATCGATCACATGCTTCGCGCCGAGGGTGGCGAGCGAGTAATAGCCGCCGCCCTTCATCGCGATGTTCTCGTTCATTCCTCGAGCCAGCCCGGAACGGGAAGGTTTTTGCCGTGCAGGAAAGTGGGATTGAACAGCTTGCTCTGATAGCGCGTGCCGCTGTCGGCCAGCACGGTGACAATGGTATGGCCCGGCCCCATGTCGCGCGCCATGCGAATGGCGCCGGCGATGTTGATGCCCGAAGAGCCGCCCAGGCACAGGCCCTCATGCTTCAGCAGGTCGAAGATGAGCGGCACCCACTCGCCATCGGGCACCTGATAGGCGACGTCGATCGGGGCGCCCTCGATATTCTTGGTGATTCGGCCCTGGCCGATGCCCTCGGTGATGGAGCTGCCTTCGGCCTTCAACTCGCCGCGGGTAAAGTAACTGTAGAGGGCCGCACCTGGTGGATCGACGAGGCCAATGCGGACCTTCGGCTTCTTTTCCTTGAGCGCCATGCCGACCCCGGCCAGCGTGCCGCCGGTGCCGACCGAGCAGATAAACCCATCTACTTTGCCGTCGGTCTGGCGCCAGATCTCCGGACCCGTGGTACGAAAATGGCCCATCCGATTGGCGGTATTGTCGAACTGGTTGGCCCAGATCGCGCCGTTCGGCTCCTTCGCCGCCATCTCGGCGGCGAGGCGCTCGGAGACGTGCACGTAGTTCTCCGGGTTCTTGTAGGGGACGGCCGGCACCTGGCGCAGATCGGCGCCGCAGAGCCGCAGCATGTCCTTTTTTTCCTGGCTCTGGGTTTCGGGGATGACGATGACGGTGCGATAGCCGCGGGCGTTGCCCACCAGCGCCAGGCCGATGCCGGTGTTGCCGGCGGTTCCCTCGACGATGACGCCGCCCGGGCGAAGCTTACCGTTCGCCTCCGCGTCCTCGAGGGTGGCCAGGGGCCGGGGGGTCTTCCCCGGGCCGCCCGGGTTGGGGAAATCTGGCTTGCCAAGGATGCGGAAACCGGTGGCCTTCGAGGCGGCCCTCAGCTCGATGAGAGGCGTGTTGCCTATGCTGTCGATGAACCCGCTGCGAATATCCATGGGCGGCGAGATTATCGGGGGCTCTTAGCATGGTAAAGCCGCGTGGACGCATGGCGGATCGGAATTTCGCGAGTGAAGTGCTTCAGTGCCAGAGTCCGCGCAGGCGTTCGCGATTCAGTGCAAGCCATTGCAGGGCAATGATGGTGACGGCATTGCCGATCCTGCCGGCATTGAGAGCTGCAAGCGCATCGCCGACTGGGGTGACCTCGACACGAATATCCTCGTTTTCATCGGCCAGCCCATGAAAGCCGCCCAGGCCGCGGCTATCCACCCGTCCACAATAGAGCTGCACCGATTCGGACGTGCCGCCCGGGCTCACCAGATAGCGGCAGATGGGAATCAGCTCGCCGACGGCAGCACCGGCTTCCTCCGCAGTCTCGCGGCGGGCAACGTCTTCGATCGCCTCACCCTCTTCGATGATTCCGGCGACGATTTCGGTCTGCCAGGGCGCCATGCCCGCCACCAGCGCGCCGATGCGGAACTGTTCGATCAGAACCACCGCGTCGGCGGCGGGATCGTAGGGCAGCACGCCAACCGCCTGGCCGCGCTCGAAGACCTCGCGTTGGATCTCGGCGCTCCAGCCGCCGGCGAACAGACGGTGACGGAAACGATAGCTGACGATCTCGAAGAAGCCTTTGTAACGCAGGGATTTGTCGATGATTTCGACACCGTCGGCCATGGCGGCACCTTAGTGGGCTTTATCGCACTGCGAAATAATGTTCTGGCGCCCTCAGGGCCTCCTTCGTAATTCGGACAATCCGTACCGCTTTTGAACAATTTTGAGCCGCGTTTCCGCTTGTTCTGTGATGATATTGGGTGCTCAAATGCGACGTGGAACGGCCCGCGGGCCGCCTGCGCCGTAGTGTGGCCCCACCGGCGCCATTGTCTGCGGGCTAAACCAACACAACTGCCGTGGGAGGCACCTAGAAATGTCTTTGGATAAACGGGACCTCGAAAAGGTCCATGTCGCCCTTCCGACTCTGGTCGACCAGATGAAGGAAGGCAAACTCGATCGCCGTGAATTCCTGCGCATGTCGACGCTGCTGGGCCTCTCGGCCTCGGCCGCCTATGCGCTGGCCGGCCTGTCCGAGCCCGTGCAGGAAGCGCACGCGGCGACGGGCGGCACGGTGCGCGTTTCGATGCGCGTCATCAAGATCGAGAACCCGCCGATCTACGACTATGTGTATGACTCCAACATCGCCCGCCAGGTCTGCGACTACCTGACCCGCACGGGCGCCGACAACGTCACGCGTCCCTGGTTGCTGGAGAAGTGGCAGGCGAGCGACGACCTGAAGACTTGGACCCTGACGATCAAGAAGGGGATCAAGTGGTCGAACGGCGACGAGCTGAATTCCGACCACGTGATCTGGAACCTTACCCGCTGGCTCGATGAGAAGGTCGGTTCCTCCATCATCGGCCTGTTCAAGGGTTTCCTGGTCATCGATTACGACACCGGCACGAAGGACTCCGCCGGCAAAGCGAAGATGGGCACCAAGCTCTATTCGGATAAGGCGATCGAGAAGGTCGACGAATACACGATTCGTTTGAATGGCCAAAGCTCGCTGCTCTCGATTCCGGAAAACTTGTTCCACTATCCCGCCGTCGTCCTGCACCCGAAGGACAACGGCGTCTTCGGCGTCGGGGCGATCGGCACGGGCGCCTTCACGCTCACCGAGTTCGAACTGGGCAAGAAGGCAGTCCTCAAGCGCCGCGACGGCTATTGGGGCAAGGCCGCCGCGCTCGACGAAGTGCAGTTCATCGACAACGGCGACGATCCGGCGGCGGCGATCGCCGCTCTCGCCTCGGGTCAGGTGGACGGCATGATGGAGGCTTCGACCTCGCAATATGCTGCACTCCAAAAGATCCCGGGCGTCGTCATCCACCAGGTGACGACCGGCCAGACGGCTGTGGCCCGCATGCAGCAGGATCAGGCCGTCTTCAAGGATCCGAAGGTCCGCAAGGCCATGCGCCTGGCGATCGATTGCCGCAAGGTCCTGCAGATCGCCCATCTCGGTCTCGGCGCCCCGGCGGAACACCACCACGTGGCACCGGTGCATCCGGAATACTACAAGCTGCCGATGATCAAACAAAATATCGCGGCGGCCAAAAAGCTGCTGGCGGAAGCCGGCAAGCCCGACGGCTTCGACGTCGAGATATTCTGCAAGAAGGATCCGGACTGGGAAGCCATCGCCGTCAGCTCGATGGTCAACATGTGGAAGCAGATCGGCGTCAACGTGAAAATGAACGTGCTTCCGTCGGCGCAGTATTGGGACCACTGGATGATCGAGGCCTTCGCGTTCACCAACTGGACCCATCGTCCGCTGGGCGTGATGGTGCTGGGGCTTGCCTATCGCACCGGCGTTCCCTGGAACGAATCGCACTATGCGAATCCCAAGTTCGATGACCTTCTGTCCACGGCCAATGCCACGCTCGACGTGGAGAAGCGCCGGGCCATCATGAAGGACATCGAAGAGCTCATGCAGGAAGACGGACCGATCGTTCAGCCGCTCTGGCGTGCGGTCTTCACCGGCTTCAACAAGAAGGTGAAGGGCTTCAAGATGCATCCGACCAGCTACCTCTTCGCCGAGGAGTGGTCGGTCTAAGCGCTCCAATCCGACTTCGCGCAAGCGACGGGCGCCCGAGAGGGCGCCCGTTTTCTTTTTTTTGGGCAGCTATTCCTTTTCTGCCCCATGGTCCGGCAGCGGCCATTGCTGGCCCGCATGCGCCATTCCCTGCGAACCCGCTCTCGGCTATGCGCGAATTGCCGCCCAGAGTTGCATGAAGCCCTTGATTGATCGGCGGATTGCGTGTTTGCTGAATCGAAGAGAAAAACGGCGCGTGCCGCCATGATGACGGCCGCGCTCGGAAGACTGGCCCAATAGGCAGTCGAACCGCAACGGCAGGCTAACTGCCGACGGTCCGGGAGAGTGCGCGGTCGATGTTCAACTTCTTCGCCAAGCGATTCGGCTATCTGCTGCTCACGATGGTGGCCGTGTCGCTGCTGGTGTTCGTCCTCAACGAGTTTTCACCGGGCCAGGTGGCCCGCAAGATCCTGGGCCCCTATGCCGAGGAAAATTCGGTGACGATCCTGACCAAACAGATGGGTCTCGATCAGCCTGTGCTGCTCCGCTACGTCAAGTGGTTGTGGCAGATCCTGCAGGGCGACCTCGGCAAATCGACCCTCTGGGGCGTACCGGTCAACGACATTATCTGGGACCGGCTGCTGCACACGCTGATCATCGCCTCGCTTGCCTTCGCCATCATCGTGCCGGTCTCCATCGTGCTGGGCGTGCTCGCCGGCATGCGCGAAGGTTCGTTGGTCGACCGCTCGATCTCGGTCGCCAGCATCGTGACGACCTCGGTGCCGGAATTCGCGTCCGGCGTGTTCCTGCAGACGATCCTCGTGATCTGGCTGGGCCTGCTGCCGGGAACATCGCCGCTGGATGCCAGCGGCGGATGGTCGATTGCCTCACAGCTCGTGCTGCCGGTCGCGGTGATGGTGGGCTATGACCTGGGCTACGTCGTGCGCATGGTGCGCGCTTCCATGGTCGAGACCATGACGAGGCCTTATATCCGCACCGCCGTGCTGAAGGGCCTGTCCTTCAAGGACGTGATCATGAAACACGCCATCCGCAACGCCATGATAACGCCATTCACCGTAATCCTGCTGCAGAGCAATTATCTGGTAACCGGCGTGGTGGTGGTGTAAGCGGTGGTGGGCGATCCCGGCTTCGGCCGCATGATGCTGGACGCGGCCCTCAACAAGGATATCGCCGTCATCGAGGCGGGATCGCTCTTCGCCGTGCTGGTCACCGTGCTGACCCAGATCATCGGCGATTTCGGCTACATGCTGCTCAATCCCCGCATCCGGTTTGCCTGAGGGGGGTGGCAGATGGCCGTCGACGCAATCAAGACCCAAGACAACGCCTTCTGGCGCTTCCTGAAGCGTATCGCGCTGCTGCGCGAATCTCCGGTCGGCATGATCGGCGCGTTCCTTGTGCTGTTCTGGATCGCGGTTGCGATCCTGGCGCCATGGATCTCGCCCTACGACCCCAACGACAACAATGTCGACGATTATGGCAATTGGGGACCGTCGGCCCTGTTCTGGCTGGGCCGCGACAACCAGGGGCGCGACATCCTTTCGCGTATCATCTGGGGCTCGCGTATCGTGCTGACGGTGGGTCCGATCGCCACCTTCAGCGCCTATGTCGTCGGCTGCGCCATGGGGCTGATGGCGGGATATTACCGCGGCTGGGTGGATGTGCTGGTCAGCCGCATCTCCGACATCATCCTCTCCTTCCCGGTGATCATCCTCTATCTGATCATCATCTCGGTCTTCGGCCCGTCTGCGCTCAATATCATCCTTGCCGTGACGGTCATCGCTTCGCCGCAAGTGGCGCGCATCGTGCGTGGCCTGACGCTGGAGCTGCGCGAGCGCGACTATGTCGCCGCCGCCAAGATGCGCGGCGAGTCCGATTTCTACGTCATGCTGGTTGAGATCCTGCCCAATGCCCGGGGACCGCTGATCGTCGATGCCTGTTTGCGCATGGGCTACACGACCATTGCTATCGGCGTGCTGGGCTTCCTCGGTCTCGGCCTGCCGCCGCCAGATCCCGACTGGGGCGGCATGGTGAAGGATACCTATGACATGATGTCCACATTCCCGCACATGTCGCTGTTCCCGTGTGCCGCGATCAGCTCGCTGGTGGTGGGCTTCAATCTGCTGGCCGACGGCCTGCGCGAAATCAGCATGAGGGATTGAGCCGATGCCGCCGGTCCTCGAACTCGACAATGCCCGCATCTCCTATTTCACCCGTGCGGGCGAGATCAACGTCGTCCCGGGCGTCTCCTTCAAACTGGAACAGGGTGAGGCACTGGGCCTCGTCGGCGAGTCCGGTTGCGGAAAATCGACGGTCGCCTTTGCGGTCATGAAGTACCTCGGCGGCGTCGGCCGGCTGACCGGCGGCCGCGTGCTGTTCGAAGGCCGCGACATGAGCAAGATGTCGGCCGACGAGCTGCGCAAGCTGCGCGGCGGGCGCATGGCCATGGTCTATCAGGACCCGATGTCGAGCCTGAATCCCGTGATGCCCATCGGGCGCCAGCTGATGGAAGTGCCGATGATCCATCAGGGCGCGGCCGAATCCGAGGCACGCCGGCGCGCTCTCCAGATGCTGGGCGAAGTGAACCTGCCAGACCCGGAGAGCATCTTCGACCGCTATCCCCACCAGCTCTCCGGCGGCCAGCAGCAGCGCGTGGTCATCGCCATGGCGCTGATGTCGGAGCCCTCGCTGCTGCTGATGGATGAGCCCACCACCGGCCTCGACGTGACGGTGGAAGCAGCCGTGCTCGACCTCGTGCGCCGGCTGCGCGAGAAGCACAACTCGTCCATTGTCTTCATCAGCCACAATCTGGGTACGGTGGTACGCATCTGCGATCGCATCGGCGTCATGTATGCCGGCGAACTGGTGGAGGAGGGGCCGATCGGCGAGGTCTTCCGCGACCCGCGCCATCCCTATACCCGCGGCCTGCTGAATTGCATTCCGGTGCTGGGCAGCAGCAAGACCTCCGCAGCGCTGGCGCCGATCCCGGGTCAGGTGCCGCCGACGCTGAACCGGCCGAAAGGCTGCATCTTCGCCTCGCGCTGCACCTATGTGCAGACGCCGCGCTGCACGGCCGCACCGATCCCGACGGAGTACGTGCCTCACAGCGAGCTGCACCGGGTCAAATGCGTGCGCAGCCAGGAGCTGCCGCCGCGCGAGCGGCCGAAGGCGAATGTCGATGCGCTGGTCGCCAAGGGCAACAAGGAAGAGGTGATCGAGGTCGATCACCTGCAGAAGTATTACCGCCAGTCGCCCAGCAACTTCGGTGGGGGCGAGGCCTACGACGTCAAGGCGCTGAACGATATCAGCATGGATGCCAAGCGTGGCATGACACTGGCCATCGTCGGCGAATCCGGCTGCGGCAAATCGACGTTCGCCAAGGTGCTGACGGGCATCGAGCAATCGACCGGCGGCGCCGTGCTGCTGGAGGGTGATGAGATCGGCAAGACGCCCATCGAGAAGCGCCCCGACGAACTGAAGCGCAAGCTGCAGATGGTGTTTCAGAACCCAGAGAGCACCCTGAACCCCAGTCATTCCATCGGCTACATCGTCGAACGCGCGCTGCGGCGCCTCAAGAATATTAGCAGCAAGTCGGCCCACGGAGAAGCCCGCAAGCTGATGGAGACAGTGAAGCTGCCGGCGGATTTCGTGCACCGCAAGCCACGCCAGCTTTCCGGCGGCCAGAAACAGCGCGTGGCGATTGCCCGTGCGCTGGCCGGCGATCCCGATCTGGTGGTGGCGGACGAGCCTGTCTCGGCGCTGGACGTCTCGGTTCAGGCCGCCATCATCAACTTGCTGATCGAATTGCAGGCCAGCCGCGACGCAACGCTGATCTTCATCTCCCACGATCTCTCGGTGGTGCGCTATCTCGCCGACCGCGTGGCGGTGATGTATCTCGGCAAGATCGTCGAGTTCGGCAATGTCGAGGACGTCTTCCTGCCGCCCTATCACCCCTATACCGAGGCGCTGCTCTCGGCCGTGCCGGTGCCCGATCCGGACCTGAAGCAGAAGCGCATCATCCTGGAAGGCAATCTGCCCAGCGTGCGCAACGTGCCGGCGGGCTGTCCCTTCGCCACGCGCTGCCCGCGCAAGGTGGGCACGATCTGCGATACCACGCCGCCGCCGGAACTGAAGACGGCGACCGGCCATCGCATCGCCTGCCATATTCCGCTCGAGGAGCTGAAGCGCGTCGATCCGGTGATCAGCCGCGCCGCGGAATAGCTGCTTCTAGAAGCCCAGCGCCTCGGCCACCAGGCTGTGGAAGTGATGCACCGCGTGCTCGCTCACGGCGGTCAATTCCGGATCTGAGACGAAGCGCCCCTGGCGATAACCGCGCGAGGCAAGTCCGCGCTGGACGGATTCGCACAGACCATTGTCCTCCGGCTGGAGGACATCGACGCTGTAGCGGGCATAGGCATCCAGCACCGGCGTGGACACTCCGTCGGGCGTGTAGGTGATGCTGCGCTGATCCGTGCGGGTGGGCGACAGCGGATTGAACCAGAAGAGCGTCACCGCCAAGTCGCCCGGCATCAGGTTGATGGTGCCCATTGGCCAGAGGAACCAGAAGGCGCTGCGCTGGACCGGCGCATTGGGCGGCACCTCATAGGCCTTGTTCTTCGCCCGGCCGACATCGCCGGTATGCGTCGAATGCCGGGTGTGACAGACGGAGCGGTAGGTCTTGAGATCGATCATGTCGGCGAAGGCGGGGTGCGCCGGCGAACAGTGATAGCATTCGAGGAAGTTGTCGGCCGCGACCTTCCAGTTCGCCTCGATGATGCTGCCGCCCGACCGCAGGCGCTTCATGCCGGCGAGGCCGGGAATGTAATGGTCGAGCTCGGCGGCCAGGCCCGTAAACTCCTCGCCAAGCGAGCGTGCCTTCGGATCGAGATTGTAGAAAACCAGCGGGCCCAGGGTGTCGACACGAACCGGCGTGAGACAAATCTTGCCGGAGGGAAATCCTTCCTGGCGCTCGGTTCCTCGCGCCGAGCGCAGTTCGCCGGTCAAATGATAGGACCAGGCGTGATAGGGGCAGGTGATGACGGGCGTGCGGCCCATGCCCGTCAGCAGCTCGTGCGCGCGATGGGCGCAGACATTGTAGAAACCGCGCAACGCGCCATCCTTGCCGCGGCAGATGAAGACGTTCTGGTCGTGCACGCTTGCGGTGATGTAGCTGCCCGCCTCGGCCAGTTCGCTGACATGGCCTGCCATCTGCCAACCGCGAAAGAAGATCGCCTCGCGCTCGGCGGCGAAAATGTCGGGCGCGGTATAGAAGCGGGCAGGCAGGGTGGGCGAGCGCGCAGGATTGGCGTTCAGGGTTTTTTCCCCAGCCAACCTTGCGATCTTGTTCATGCTGTCCTCCCTCGCTGCTTCTTCCAGTCTAAGTCACTCTCGTGCTCGCTGAGAAGCGCGCGGCCTTGCCTTTTGCGCAAGCGCCGGTCCAGATAGCTGGGTAAAACGCCGGGGGACATTCATGCCGCGCGATCCGCGCTACGACATTCTGTTCCAGCCAGTCCGCATCGGGCCGCTGACCGCCCGCAACCGTTTCTACCAGGTGCCCCATTGCAACGGCATGGGCACGGAGATGCCGCTCTCCATGGCGGCGATGCGCGGTATGAAGGCCGAAGGCGGCTGGGCCGTGGTCTGCACCGAGGAATGCGAGATCCATCCGACCGGGGATGTCGCGCCCTACAAGGAGGCGCGGCTGTGGGACGATCACGACATTCCAGCACTGGCGGTGATGACGGCGGCTGTGCACAAGCATGGCGCCTTGGCAGGTTGCGAGCTGGTTCATAACGGCCCCTCCTGCGCCAATATCTACAGCCGCATGGCACCCCTCGGGCCTTCGCACCAGCCGGTGAACACCTATTACCCGGCGCAGGTGCGCGCAATGGACAGGCAGGATATCCGCGATTATCGCCGCTGGCATCGTGAGGCGGCGATCCGCGCCAAGCGCGCCGGCTTCGACATCGTCTATTGCTATGCCGGTCACGACCTTTCGCTGCCCATGCATTTCCTGCAGCGCCGGCGTAACGACCGGATCGACGAATATGGCGGCAGCCTGGAGAACCGCCTGCGCCTGTTCCGCGAGATCATCGAGGAGGCTAAAGAAGCGGTCGGCGATACCTGCGCCATTGCCGTGCGCTTTGCCACTGACGAGCTGCTGGGGGATGGCGGCATATCCTGTGATGCGGAAGGGCGCGACGTGGTGGCCCTGCTGGCGGAGCTGCCCGATCTCTGGGACGTCAATGTCAGCCCCTGGTCGAACGATTCCACCACCTCGCGATTCAAGGCCGAGGGTTCGCAGGAGCCTTTCACCGCCTTCGTCAAGCGGCTGACCAGCAAGCCCGTGGTGGGGGTGGGTCGCTTCACCTCACCCGACAGCATGGTCTCCCAGATCAAGCGCGGCATTCTCGATTTCATCGGTGCGGCCAGGCCCTCAATCGCCGATCCCTTCCTGCCGAAGAAGATCGAGGAGGGGCGGCTGGAAGACATCCGCGAATGCATCGGCTGCAATATCTGCGTTTCTGGCGACTTCACCATCACGCCAATCCGCTGCACCCAGAATCCGACCATGGGCGAGGAGTGGCGCAAGGGCTGGCATCCGGAGGTCATTCCGCCGCGCAAATCCGACGATTCCGTGCTGGTGGTGGGGGCGGGGCCGGCAGGGCTCGAATGTGCCCGCGCGCTTGGCCAGCGCGGTTATCGCGTCCATCTGGCGGAAGCGGGCGAAGAGCTGGGCGGGCGGGTGACGCTGGAGTCAAAGCTGCCGGGCCTGGCCGAATGGGCGCGGGTGCGGGACCACCGCATCCAGCAGCTCGGCAAGATGCGCAATGTGGAGATTTATCCGGCG
>CAZQLF010000013.1:0-16179 GCA_964594035.1 uncultured Rhodospirillaceae bacterium
GGCCGGACGGACTTTTACCGGCTGGACCCGGCCAGTCCGCCACACGATGCCGTAGGGTCGGCCGAAAGCCGAGGCCGATGAGAGGGCGACCGCTACCAGCTGTTTGCCGAAGAAGGCGGCGTTTCCCCCGATCAGCCCTTCGGACCCCCCCGGATTGAACGACGTCGACGCGAAGACGCCCAACAGGATGATTCCGAGCGCACCCCCGACGCCGTGGACGCCCCACACATCGAGGGCGTCGTCCCAGCGGAGCCGGTTCTTCAACGCGACGGCGTAGTAGCAGACGACCCCGGACACGATGCCGATGATCACGGCGGTGACCGGCGAGACGTAGCCTGCCGCCGGCGTGATCGTCGCCAGTCCGGCGACCGCTCCCGTCAGCAGCCCGATGAAGGTCGGCCGCTTCTCCTGCCACCAGCCCACGAGCAGCCAGGCGATGGCCGCAAAGGACGCCGCCAGGTCGGTGTTCAGGAACGCGACCGCGGTCACCGAGTCGACCTGGAACTGCCTCCCCGCGTTGAAGCCGTACCAGCCGAACCAGAGCAGGCCGGCGCCGAGCGCGACCGGCGCGACGCTGTGGGGCCGGCCCTCGGCCACCCGCCGCCTTCCGACATAGAGCACCGAGGCCAGCGCCGCCAGGCCGGCGGTGTTGTGCACCACGATGCCGCCGGCGAAGTCGAGCACGCCCCATTTCTGCAGGAATCCGCCGCCCCAGATCATGTGCGCGAACGGGAAGTAGACGAACAGCAGCCACAAGGTCAGGAAGGCCATATACGCCTTGAAGGAGACCCGGTTGGCAAAGGCGCCGGTGATCAGCGCCGGCGTGATGATGGCGAACATCATCTGATAGGCGATGTGGACCAATAGCGGGATCCCGGGGTTGGGCGACGGCGTCGCAAGCGTCACCCCGTGCAGGAAAGCCATGTCGAGATTGCCGATCACCCCGCCCACGTCGCCCGAGAAGCAGAGCGAGTAGCCGACGGCGAACCAGAGGACGGTCGTCCAGCCCATCGACGCGAAGGACTGCATCATGATCGCCAGCACGTTGCGCCGGCCGACCAGACCGCCATAGAAAAAGGCGAGGCCCGGGGTCATGAGCATGACCAGGCTGCTGCACAGAATCATGAAAGCCGTATTGCCCGTATCGAGATTCGGCATCGTTTCCTCCGCTTTTTCGGCGATTGGACATCGCTCGATTTGACGTGAATCCTAGGAGTGCCCAACCATCCCGTCAACGCCAGGGAGAGCTTTGCCATGAGTGCCGCCGGCAAGGAGATAACCATCGACTATCTGGGCGGGCCGGACGTGGCCAAGCTCGCCCTCGACGATGACGAAATCCTGACCGCCGTCGAGGAGGGCCTACGCGCCCAGGGCTTGGGCCAGACGGTCATCGAGCCGCGCATGCACCTGATCCCTGGCGGCGGTATCGATGGCCACTTCAACGTGCTCCGCGGTGTCGTAAAGCCGCTTGGCCTTGCCGGCGTGAAGATTGTGGGGGATTTCGTCGGCAATTATCGCCGGGGCCTGCCTTCGGAGATGGCGTTGCTCAATTTGTTCGATCCCGAAACTGGCATGCCCAAAGCCGTCATCGATGCTGCTGGGATCACAGACATGCGCACCGGTGCAATGACGGCGCTGGGCGCCAAATATCTCGCCCGCAAGAATTCGAAAGTGCTGGGCCATATCGGCGCGCGCGGGACCGCCTATTGGAACGTGCGGCTGCTCGATCACCTGTTCGATTTTGCCGAGATCCGCGTGCATTCGCGCCGGCCGGAAAGCCGGCGGGCCTTTGCCGAGAAGCTGTCGGCCGATCTCGGCAAAAGAGTGATCGCAACCGACAATTGGGAGAGCTGCCTTCGCGGCGCCGATATCATGGTGGAGGCTTCCCGGCTTTCCGCACCCCAACCGCTGTTCAAGACCATCTGGATCAAGAAAGGCGCGTTCGTCGTACCCTACGGAACCATGAGCGCGGTCGAGCTTTCGCTCACCGATGTCATGGACAAGATGGTGGTCGATGATTGGGGCCAGTGCCGCAAGGGCCTGCCCTTCGGCGCGCTGCGCCAGCATGTGGACAACGACCGCCTGACCGAAAAGAACCTCCACGGCGAACTCGGCCAGATCGTCGCCGGCGTCAAGCCGGGCCGCGAATACGAGGACGAGACCATCCTGTTCTGGCATCGGGGCTTGAGCCTCAGCGACATCGCGCTGGGCCACGCCATGCTGGCCAAGGCCGCGCGCCTCGGCATTGGCCAGAAGCTGCGTTACACCTGACGATGGATCAGGATTTGATCTCTTCGATGGCGTCGACGCGGTCAGGATAGAAGGCCAGGAGCGATTCGATCTGGCTCACCGCCGGAAAGGGCTTCTCATAGGTCCACACCGCGTTGGGCGCCTTCCGGCCGCCGGCCTCGATGCTGTAATAGGCCGCGTCACCCTTGTACGGGCAGTGGCTCGCATGCTCGCTGCGGTGCAGAAGGTTCATCTTCACATCAACGCGCGGAATGTAGTGCACCGCCGGGTAACTGGCCTCTTTCAGGGTGACCGCATGGTTGGTCTCGGCGATGACCTCGCCGCCCAGCTTCACGCGAATTTTATTGGGGTTCTGGGCCAGTGTGATCGGATGATCGGCTCCGGGCGCTTTCATAATTGATCTCCAACGGCTTAGCGGTTGCGGAACGGCTTGCTGCAGAACGTGGTATCGCAACCTCATCCCGTCAATTGAAAATAGCTCAGGGGAGCGGGTCCTTATCGGCGCGGGGCCGCAGCCTAATTTAAGTGCCAACCGCAACGATATCGGGAGAGCAAACCTTGTCCTCCATCGACAGCCTTTGTCAGACCTGGGCGCCGCGCCTGTTGAGCGTCTTGCGCATCATCATCGGGCTGCTGTTCATCGAGCATGGAACGTCCAAATTCTTCGCGTTTCCTTCAGGCGGAGAAACGGGCACTGTCGAGCTGTTTTCCCTCATCGGCCTGTCAGGAGTGCTGGAGCTGGTGGGCGGCGTATTGCTGACGGTGGGTCTCTTCACCCGGATCACCGCCTTCGTCCTGTCGGGCGAAATGGCGTTCGCCTATTTCATGGTTCATGCACCGTCGAGCCCCTTCCCGCTGATCAATCACGGGGAGCCGGCGGTGTTCTATTGCTTCCTGTTTCTCTATATGGCCGCCGCCGGACCGGGCCCCTGGAGCATCGACGCCCGGCGCCGTTAGTCTGCGGGGGAGTCAGCCCGTCAGCCGTTCGGGCAGCCATGCAGAATTGCCGTTTGCCTGCTGCATGGGCGAATGGGAGGGTCGCCGCGTAGCCCGAAGCACCGGTCTCGCCAGCCCCGCCGCCCAGCATATGACAACAACGGCCCCATCGGTTTCACCGGCCCGCCTCCACGGCGGTGATTCCGTCCTGAGAGCCGTCTTTTACATGTGTTTGTCGACCGTGATTTTTCCCGTCCTGAATTCGGCGGTGAAATATCTCGGCCAGCACTACCCGATGCCTGAGCTGTTCTGGGCGCGCTACGCCGGCCATGTGGCCTATTGCCTGATCGCCTTCCTGCCGCGCTACGGCCTCTCCCTTTTCGTCACGCGCTGGCCCGTCATCCAACTCGTGCGCGCCGTGCTGTTGTTTGCCGCGTCCTCCTGCTTTTATCTCGGCCTGCTGACCATCGATCTCTCGACTGCTTCGGCCATCATGTTCGTCGCGCCGATCATAGTGACCGCGCTGTCGGTTCCCATGCTCAAGGAACGCGTCGGTCCGCGGCGCTGGGCAGCCGTCATCGTGGGCTTTCTCGGCGCGGTGATCATCATCCGGCCCGGGTTTTCGGTGATGCAGTGGGGCGCGATCCTCGTTTTGCTCGATGCGCTGTTCTACAGCATCTACCAGATCCTTTCGCGCAAGGTCGGCAGCATCGATGCAGCACCGGTATCCATTACACTGACGGGGATCGGCGGCCTCATCCTCGCCACTACAATCCTGCCGTTTTCGACCATCGTGCCGCCGCGCGACTGGTTCGATGCGATGCTTTTCATCGCGCTGGGCGCGCTGGGTCTTGCCGGTCATTTCTTCGTCGTCAAGGCGGTGCAGTGGGGCCGCGCCTCGATCGTGGCGCCGGTCGGTTATCTTGAGCTGGTCGGCGCCACGTTCCTGGGCTGGCTCGTCTTCGGCAATTTCCCGGACTACCTGACCTGGGTCGGCGCTGCGGTGATCGTGGCCAGCGGCCTCTACATCACCTATCGCGAACACCGCTTGCAGATCGAGCGCCGCCAACTCTCGCGTGAATGATCGTCAGCCGGGCGGTGTCCAGTCCGCCGGCAAACGCGGCCGTTCGATTTGGGCGATGTCGCACAGCACATCCACCATGCCGGAGAAATCGATCTGGCCATAGCCGCGGGAGCGGGCCATGGAAAAGGCTTCGCGCGCGGCGGCGGCAACCGGTACCGGGACGCGCGCCGCATTCGCCGCCTGGACGATCAACGACAGATCCTTGTGCGCCAGGTCGACGGTGAAGCCGGGCGATGTATCGCCCGCCAGCACCTTGTTCGGCCAGTTGAGGCGAAGCTGCCCATTGGTCGCCGTGGTGCCGTACAGCACGTCCAGCGTGCGCACGAGGTCGAGGCCGAAGCGCTGGGACAACGCCAGCGCCTCGGCGTTCAGCTGGCAGAGGATGATGGCGAGGTAGTTGTTCACCAGCTTCATGCGCATGCCGGTGCCGCCGGTACCGCAATGATGGATGGTGGTGCCCATGGCGCGCAGCAACGGCATGACGCGCTCGAGATTGGCGGGTGCCGCACCCACCATGAACAGGCACTCGCCGCGATCGGCATGGATGGCAAGGCGCCCCACCGGCGCATCCACCGCCGCCAGTTGCCGTTTGGCCGCCTCATCATGCAGACGATCGCTGGTGGCGGGATCGACCGTCGACATCTCCAGGAACAGCGTTCCGGGCTTGGCGTGGGCCACGGCCCCGTCAGGCCCGAACAAGGTCTCCTCCACCTCTTTCGATGCCGGCAGCATGGTGGCGACGATGGAACACTGGCCTGCCACGTCCGCGGGGTTCGCAGCCGCCTTGGCACCGAGCTCGACCAGGGTTTTCACCGGAGCCTCAACGATGTCGTGCACGACAAGGTTGAAGCCTTTTTTTGCCAGATTACGCGCCATGCTCTTGCCCATGCGGCCCAGACCGATAAAGCCGACGGTCTCCATGACCTTCCTCCCTCGCTGCAAAACGCGGCTGCTCTTATAGCCGCTTCCAGCGTCTGACCGCCTCATCATTTGCCGCCACTATCGCCCGGGGTTACGATCCGCCACCGGCCGGGGGAGTGCGATGTCCGACATCTATGACAGCCTGGGCGTCGAGACCATGGTCAATGCCTATGGCCCCGTGACCCGTTTCGGCGGCGGCATCATGGCGCCGGAAGTGGCCGAGGCCATGGCCGCGGCGACCCGCCACAGTATCGACGTGCCAACACTTCAAGCGCGCGCCAGCCGCATAATCGCCGGCATCACCGGCGCCGAAGCGGGCTGCGTGACATCCGGTGCTTCCGCTGCCGTGCTTGCCGGCACCGCGGCCTGCGTGAGCGGGCTTGATCCCGGCAGGATGAACCGCCTGCCCGATACACGGGGCATGCGCAACGAGGTCATCGTCATCCGTAGCCAGCGCAACGCTTATGATCATGCCGTGCGTGCCGTGGGCGTGAAGCTGGTGGAGGTCGGCGTTTCCGGCAGGTTGACCGATACGGGCTTGCGCGATCCCGAAGCCTGGGAAATCCGCGACGCGATCACCGCTGACACCGCCGCCGTCTTCTATCTCGCCAAGCCCCAGTCCCGCCCAGCGCTGACTGAAGTGACGGCGATCGCCCATGAAGCGGGAATCCCCGTGCTGGTGGACGCCGCGGCGGAACTGCCGCCTCTTGCCAATCTCTCCCGCTTCATTGCCGAAGGGGCCGATCTCGTCGCTTTCAGCGGCGGCAAGGCGATCAACGGACCGCAGGGTTCGGGCTTTCTCTGCGGCCGGCGCGACCTTGTTGCTGCGGCCCTGCTGCAGCAGCTCGACCTGGATTATGCGCCGGAGGATTGGGATCCGCCGGCGGAGTTGATCGACCGGCGCAATCTCACCGGATTGCCCCGCCACGGCATCGCCAGATCCTGCAAGCTGGGCAAGGAGCAGATTGTGGGCGCCTTGACCGCCCTGCAGATGTTCGCCCGCGACGGCGACGATGGCCGCCGCAAACGGCTGCGCTCGGAAGGCGAAACGCTGCTGGCGGCGCTTGCCGGATTGCCGGGCCTGTCGGCCAGGCTGGTAGCCGATCCCGACAAGGGGGATACGCCTGCAGTAGAGCTGGCGCTCGATGCGGCCAAAGCCCGCATGGATGTGCCCACATTGTTGCGCCGGTTGCGCGGCGGCCGCCCGCGCATCGAGCTCCGGCCTTGGCGCCCGCAGGAGGGGCTGCTGATTGCGGCATTGGGCTGTCTTCGCCCCGGCGATCCCGCGATCATCGCCCGGCGGCTTGGGGAGATTCTCCAGCCATGAACGAGCACGCGCCATCCCACCGCCCACCCGAGCTGCATCCTGCGCACGCCGAGACTTCCAAATACGATGTCGCGACTTACATCCTGGCCGCGATTGCGCTGGCCGCCATCCTGCAGCTGCATCTTCTCTCGGCCCTGCTGGCGGGGCTGCTTGTCAATCAGCTGATCCACATCGTCGCACGCCGGTTGCGCTCAGCCGTCGGCGTCAGGATGTCGATCGGAAAAATCGCCGGACTCACCCTCATCGCGACCATCACCATCCTGGCGCTGGTCTTTGCTGTCATCGGTGTCAGCGGTCTCGTCTCCGGGCGCTCGGCGAGCCTGCTCGATGTGATGCAAAGGATGGCGGACGAGATCGACAGCTTCCGTACACATCTGCCGCTCTGGGTGCAGGACTATCTGCCAAGTGACGCCCAGCAGCTTCAGACTGCGGCCGCACAATGGCTGCGCCAGCATGCCGGCCAGCTGCAGAATGCGGGTACCACATTCGGCACCGTCTTCGTCCACATCATCGTTGGCATGATCATCGGCGCGATGATCGCGCTGGGCGCGCCGTTTTCGAGCCGCCAGACCGGTCCACTGGCCATCGCGATGGCCCGGCGCGCCACCACACTGGGCAATGCCTTTCGCCGCGTCGTCTTTGCCCAGGTGCGCATCTCGGCGCTGAACACGTGTCTGACGGCGCTTTATATTCTGGGGCTTCTACCGCTGATGGGCGCTAACCTGCCGCTGGCGAAAACCATCGTTGCCATCACCTTCGTGGTCGGACTGCTGCCGGTGCTGGGCAATCTGATCTCCAACACCGTCATCGTGGTGGTCAGCCTCAGCGTCTCGATCTATGCCGCCATCGGCTCGCTGATCTTCCTGGTGGTGATCCACAAGCTAGAATACTTCCTGAATGCGCGGATCATCGGCAGCAAGATCCATGCCCATGCCTGGGAGCTGCTGCTGGCCATGCTGGTCATGGATGCGGCCTTCGGCATCCCGGGCGTCATCGCCGCACCCATTTATTACGCTTATCTTAAGGACGAGCTGACCCATCGCCGGCTGATCTAGCCCGCTTGTCTTACAGGGATCGGCCGTGCCACGGCCGATGGCATCTACCCTCACGCCCCAATCCGCCATCAAGGGCAAATCTTCACGCAATGGCGATTCGAAGGCGGCAATGGTGATTCGGGCAGGGCTGTGGGCGCCAGATGGCTGTTTTTGCATGTTCGGCATCCTTCCAGCCACGCCACCCGCGCGAAGCAAGAGGCTATGGCATCCGCCGCGGCGATCTGGCAGAAAAGCGCGGCATGATTCTGTCCGAAACCTATCCGCAACGCGCAGTCCCGTCTTCCCTTTATCTCCCCTGCATCGTCTTCCTCGTCCTGCTGCTGACGGGGCTGCGCTGCTGGGTGGCGGGCTATATGGATTTCGAGACCGACGAACCCTATTACTGGGTCTGGTCGCAGCATCCGGCGCTGAGCTTCTACGACCATCCGCCGATGGTGGCCGTGTTCATTCGCGCCGGGACCGCGTTGTTCGGCCATTATGCATTCGCACTGCGCAGCATGGCGCTGCTCGCCATGCTGCTCACGTCGTTGCTGGTCTACCAGATGGCGCTTGTCCTGTTCGACGACCGGCGCATCGCAGCCACCAGCATGCTCTGGTTTGCAGTGATGCCGCACACCGCTTTCTTTTCGATCATCAGTTTTCCCGACACGCCGGCGTTGCTGTTCTGGACGCTCGGCTGTTATGCGCTGGCGAAGCTCTGGCGCAGCGGCGATGGGCGCTGGTGGTACCTCTCGGGTCTGGCACTCGGCCTCACCATGCTGAGCAAATACACCGGGCTTTTCCTGGCTGGGAGCGCCGGTGCCTGGGTTCTTATCTCGCCGCAAATGCGTCGCTGGCTGAGGCGGCCTGAGCCTTACCTGGCTTTCCTCATCGCTCTTGTCGTGTTCAGCCCGGTGCTCTGGTGGAACGCCGGGCATGGCTGGGTTTCCTTTGCCAAGCAGTTCGGCCGCGTGCTGGACCACGTACCCGAGGCGGGGCTGATCAACGCCGGCCACTTCCTCGGCGTCCAGGCGGCGTTCGTCTCGCCGCTTATTTTCCTCTTCGCACTGGCAGGAACCGGCATTGCGCTTTGGCGCGGCTTGCGCAACAGGCAGGCCAACTGGCTCTTCCTGGGCCTCGCTTCGGGGCTG
The DNA here is from genome assembly GCA_964594035.1 of uncultured Rhodospirillaceae bacterium. Taxonomy (GTDB): domain Bacteria; phylum Pseudomonadota; class Alphaproteobacteria; order Dongiales; family Dongiaceae; genus DASXQK01. Next base: position 8,704 of record CAZQLF010000013.1, read on the forward strand.
ATGCTGATATTCTTCGTGATCCACGCGCTGACGGACAAGGTGTTGGCGCAATGGCCGAGTGCGGCATATCCAACGGCGATCGTGGCGGCGGTTGCGGCTTTCCTGCCGCTGGTCGATGACACCCGGCGCGGCTGGCTTAGATGGGGCTTTGCCGCAGCACCCTGGCTCGGTCTTGTCATGAGTGTCGGCATGTGTCTGCAAATGGCCGGAGCGCTCGTGCCCGTCTCCGCAGCGAAGGAGCCTTTCGCCAACTTCATCGGCTGGCAAAGCCTGGCCCAGGACAGCTACAAGGCGATGCAGGCCGAACACGCCGGATACATCGCCACCAGCGAGTACGGCGTCGATGCGACGCTCCTTTACTACCTGCCGGCGGGCACGCCCGTCTTCCAGGCCTCGGAGCCGGCGCGCTACACCAACCTGCCGCCCATCGACCAGGCGATGCTTGCTTCGAGCACCGGCCTGTTCCTGACCTCGGCGAATAACGACAAGGTCGAGGAGATTCGCCCGCACTTCGCGTCGGTGGAATTGATCGACACCATCGAGCGCAACCGCCGGGGCGATCCGATCGAGACCTTTCACGTCTATCGGCTCACCGGATACCGCGGCGGCGTCCCGTATTAGAGAATAACCGCTCGGTTAAGCGAATCATCATGGTGAGCCTGTCGAACCATGAGGCCGCAGGGTCGTGCCGTCTCATCCTTCGACAGGGCGATGAGCTAACCCGCCGCCAGCAGGGCCTGGGCGATGTCGGCCCATTCTTCCGGCAGCGATCTGTTGCAGAAGGCCTTGTTCACCCGGCGATACCAGTAGCCAGCGTTGTCCTTGTCGCCTTCCTTGCGGTGCAGATAGGCGTGGACCCAATCGCCGGCGGTGCCCTCGTCGGCCTGGGCGCAATCGTGGGCCTTGTCCCAATCGCCCTTGGCGTCCCACCACAGCCCCTGCAGCGCGCTCGACAGTTCCGCCGGCGGGGTGGACTTGCTTAGCGAGGCTTTGAACGCAGCGAAATCCATGACTGGCCCCAAATGCAAAACGGCAGGGCCCGGGGAGTTCCCTTGCCCTGCCGCTTGAGGTCAGAAGCGTGATCAGACGGCTTCTTTGAGTTCCTTGGCGGCGCGGAAGGCGATCTTCTTGCCCGCCTTGATCTTGATGGCTTCGCCGGTCGCCGGGTTGCGGCCCATGCGCGCGGCGCGCTTGCGGACCTGCAGAATGCCCAGGCCCGTGAAGCGGACGCGATCGCCCTTCTTCAGATGCTTGGTCACCAAGTCGACCATGCTATTGAGCACAGCCTCGGACTGCTTCTTGGCCATCTCATGCTCCTCGGCGAGCTTCGCTGCCAGGTGCTTGAGCGTAACCGTGGCGGCGGTGGGTTTGTCAGCCATTGTTATTTATCTCCCTGGATGTCGGATCGGTGATATGGCGGAAATCGATTCAGAGAATCACGCCACGGGCGGGATTGAAATTCTGGAAAACCTGCCCGGCACGAAAATCCCCCGTCAAATGGGCGCGAATCGCACCTCATTGCAGTTCTGGCTTACCACGTTCGCGCGCGAAGTCACGCGATGATTTTTGCTGACAAGCGGGTTCGACTCGGTGCGACTCGCGTGAAAACCAGCGCCACCATTGCTTTATCCGCAAGCTAGTCCAATGGGTTCGGCTGCTCAGTTGAGATGATTCTGAGCCGCGCGGAAGCCCCGTTGGTGCCGTGCAGTATGTTTCTTTTTTGTGGATGAGTGGCAAAAAGGCCCGGTTTTTCGGGCGATTTCGCGACTCGGAGAGCCTGCCTTACGACCGCGCGCGCAAGACTTCGAGCACGGCGCGCGCGCCGTTCTCGATGGCAATCGCGCTGGTGAGCGCCAGCGGATCGGGCGCGGGCTTGCCGTGCAGTCCCAGGAGACGGCAGACCGCCACCGTGAGGTTGGAGCGATTCAGCGTGAAGAAGTGGAAGGATTTGATTCCTTCCGCCTTCAGACTGGTGCATTGCCCGGCGGCGACTGTCGCTGCGACCAGCTCGCGCGTGCCGGGATCGTGATCGAGGCCGTCGAAGAGGCGGGCCAGCCACTCGGGTACCGATGCGCCGCAGCGTTTGGCGAAGATGGCCATCTGGCCAAAGTTGGTCACCGGCAGAATGCCGGGAACGATCTCCTGCTGGATGCCGGCCTTGCGGGCGCGTTCGACGAATTCGAGATAGCGCGGGACGTCGAAGAAGAACTGGGTGATGGCGCGCGTCGCCCCGGCATCGAACTTCCGCTTGAGGTTGTCGAGATCGGCTTCGGCCGAGGACGCCTCCGGATGGGTCTCCGGAAACGCCGCCACGCTGATGTCGAAATCGGCCACACTTTTCAGGCAGGCGACGAGATCGGCTGAGCGCGCGATGCCATCGAGTGGCGGCTGGAAGCTGCCATCCCCAGTTGACGCATCGCCAGCCGGCGGATCGCCGCGAATGGCGACGATGTGGCGGATGCCGGCGTCCCAATATGTTTCCGCCAATTCCTCGATTTCGGCGCGCGAGGAACCAACGCAGGTCATATGCGCTGCCGGCTCCAGGCTCGAGGCCCGGCGCATGCGCAGGATCGTCTCGCGCGTGGCCGCCTGGCTCGAACCCAGCGCCCCGCAGGTGACCGAGGCGAAGCGCGGCGCCAGCGGCTCCAGGCGGCGCAGCGTGCGCCAGAACTGCTCACCGGACTCCGGATTGCGGGGCGGAAAGAATTCGAAGGAAACCGACACATCGTCGCCGGCCGCGGCCGTCAGCGGAATCTGCGGATGGATGTTCATAGCGCTGCCTCGCGCCTGGCCATGGTTTCGCGCCGCGGCGGTTCGCTTGCGCGCCGGCGCGCCTCATTCGCGGGCCGTGCCGCACTCCATATGGACACTGTCAGCGCCTTGCCGCGTAGATGGCGCACGCGAGCGGGCTTCAGCCCCGTCTCGGCCAGCCATTCGCTCACCTCGCCACTGGCAAAGCCCAGCCGGCGATGGGCATGATCGAGGCGCAGCGCCTCAAGATTGTGCGGCGCGAAATCGACGATGACGAAGCGTCCACCAGGCCGCAACAATCCCGCGGCCTCAGCCACGACCGCCGCCGGCTGCTCGGCAAAATGCAGAACATGGTGGATCGTGATGGCATCGAAGGAGTCGGTGCGCCAGGGCAGATCGTACATGTTGGCCAGGCGAACATGGCAGTTGCGCAAGCCCGCTTCCCCCAGCTTGGCGCGAGCAACAGCGAGCATGGCCGATGAATTGTCGATGCCCACGCCGCGGCCGATGCGCGGACCCAGCAGCGTCAGGACCCGCCCCGTGCCGGTGCCGATATCCAGCAGATCACCGATAGGCTCGCGCCCCAAAACGTCGACAAGCGCCCGCTCGACTTCCGCTTCGTCGACATAGAGCGCGCTGAGTTCGTCCCAGCGCCGGGCATTCTGGCGGAAATAATCGGCGGCCGATTTGGCGCGCCGCGCACGGATAACCGCCAGACGCCGGCGATCGCGCTCCAGATGGGTGTCGTTTGCGGGGAACAGCGACAGCAGGATCTGCACCAGCCGGCCGCCATCGCCGTCATGGGCCAGGCGATAAAAGACCCAGCTTCCTTCCGGCAGCCGCTCGATCAGGCCGCCATCGGCCAGCAGGCGCAGATGGCGGGAAACCCTGGGCTGGCTTTGACCCAGCACCTCGGCGATCTCGCCCACCGTCAATTCGCCCTCGGCCAATAGCGCCACCAGCCGCAGACGGGTGGATTCGCCCGCGGCGCGCAGCCCTTCCAACAGATGGGTGAACTGGGCCATCGCCATGCATCAAGATATAAACAAATCTTTATACGAAGGCAACCCGGGGCCGAATGGCGCGGATGGCGGTGCGGGTGGCAAAATTGGCCCTGCGCGGCAAGCGGGAAATTCCGTTGCCCGGGCCAAAACGGCGTGGCGATAATGGCGCCAACAATTCCATTTCCGGGAGAATCCACCATGACCGCAACCGCCACGAAGGCCGTGCTTCTCGGGGCCATTGCTGCTGTCGCCATCGCCGGAACTGCGATCGCCGGCCCGACCGTGGAAGTCCTGCATTACTGGACCTCCGGCGGCGAATCGAAGGCCGTCGTGGAGCTGAAGAAGGAATTCCAGGCGGCCGGCGGCACCTGGGTCGATAGTCCCGTCGCCGGCGGTGGCGGCGATGCCCAGGCAACCGTCCTGCGCTCGCGTGTGCTGGCGGGCAATCCTCCCTCGGTCGTGCAGATGAAGGGCCCGAACATCAAGGATTGGGCGGGCCAGAGCGTGCTGAACGACATCGACGAGGTCGCCAAGGCAGAGAACTGGGACAACCTTCTGCCCCCGCTGCTGAAGGACGTCGTCACCTATGACGGTAAATATTACGCCGCCCCGGTCAACATCCACCGCGTCAACTGGATCTGGGCCAACCCCGCCGTGCTGCAGAAGGCGGGCATTTCCATGCCGACGACCTGGGATGAATTCAACGCCGCGGCCGACAAGCTGAAGGCGATGGGCATCACGCCGCTCGCTCATGGCGGCCAGCCCTGGCAGGACGCCACCGTCTTCGAGACTGTGGTGCTGGGCATCGGCGGGCCCGCCTTCTATCACAAGGCGCTGGTCGATCTCGACGACGCCACGCTGCGCTCCGACACCATGGTCAAGGTCTTCGACGAAATGCGCAGGCTGCGCGGCTACGTCGATGACGGCTTCTCCAACCGCGACTGGAACCTCGCCACCGGCATGGTGATGAGCGGCCAGGCTGGCTTCCAGATCATGGGTGACTGGGCCAAGGGCGAGTTCACAGCCGCCGGCAAGAAGCCGGGGGTGGATTTCATTTGCGCGCCGACGCCGGGCGCCCAGGGCTATCTGCTGAACACCGACAGTTTCGTCTTCTTCAGCGTCAAGAATGGCGGGCCGGACGTCGTGGCGGGCCAGAAACTGTTCGCCAAGCTGATCATGGGCGCCGGCTTCCAGGAGATCTTCAACCTCTACAAGGGCTCTATTCCCGCACGCCTCGGCGTCAAGCGCGACAAGTTCGATTCCTGCGCCATCAAGTCGATGGACGATCTCGACCTCTCCATCAAGAACAACTCGCTCGAGCCCTCCATGGCCCATGAAATGGCAACGTCGGGTGCCGTGCGCGGCGCGATCCTCGACGTGGTGACGCAGCACTTCAATTCGGACATGAGCTCGCCACAGGCGGCTTCCAAACTCGCCGACGCCGTCGCCGGCGCGAAATAGCGGCACACAGGCTTGCGGCGCGCGAGTCTTTCCGCACCTCTCCCTCTCCGCCATAAGCGGCAGAGAGGGAGCATCTGACGCCGCATGGCATTCGCGACGACGGCAAGTTTCGGCCGCATCGAGCGGCAATTGTCGCGGCTGGTGGTCGCACCGAGCTTTGCCCTCAGCCTGTTCTTCGTCTACGGCTTCATCCTGTGGACGGCCTACATCTCCTTCAGCCGCTCCAAGATCCTGCCGGTCTATTCGCTGATCGGCTTTGGCAACTACATCAAGCTCTGGGCCCTGGATCGCTGGCATGTCGCCATCACCAACCTGGCGATCTTCGGCTTCTGCTTCGTCGGCATCTGTCTTGCCATCGGCATGACGCTGGCAGTGCTGCTCGACCAGCGCATCCGCGCCGAAGGTGCGCTGCGCACGATTTATCTCTACCCGATGGCGTTGTCCTTCATCGTCGCCGGCACGGCCTGGCGCTGGCTGCTGAACCCCACCGTTGGCATCCAGCAATTCGTGCGCGACCTGGGCTTTCCCCATTTCGATTTCGCTTTGACGACGGATCCGAACCTGGCGGTCTATGCCCTGGTCGTCGCCGGCGTGTGGCAATCCTCCGGCTTCGTCATGGCGATCTTCCTGGCCGCACTGCGCGGCGTGGATCAGGAGATCATCAAGGCTGCCTACCTGGATGGGGCAAGTCTGCCGCGCATCTATTTCGCCATCATCATCCCATCGATCAGGCCGGTCTTTCTGACCGCCATCGTCGTGCTCTCGCATATCGCGATCAAAAGCTTCGACCTGGTGGTGGCGCTGACCGGCGGCGGACCGGGTTATGCTTCCGACCTGCCGGCGACATTCATGTATGAGATGACCTTCCGCCGCAACGAGATCGGCATGGGTGCGGCCAGCGCCATCATGATGCTGGCTGCTGTCATGGCCATCATCGTGCCCTATCTCTATTCCGAGCTCAGGCAAGGCGGGCGCGATGGCTGAATCCTATCTCACCGCCCAGAACCGCGACGTCAGGCACTACCTGGCGCGCTTTGCCCTCTACGCGGCGCTCATCCTCTTCGCCTGTTATTTTCTGCTGCCGCTGGTGGTCATCATCTCGACCTCGCTGAAGAGCCTGGACGAGATCCGAACCGGGTCGTTGATTTCGCTGCCCAGGAGCATCACCACTGACGCTTGGGTCTATGCCTGGAGCCAGGCCTGCATGGGCACCGAGTGCAGCGGCCTCGGGCCACATTTCTGGAACTCGGTGAAGTTCGTCGTCCCGGCGGTGCTGATCTCGACATTCCTTGGTGCCATCAACGGCTATGCGCTGACCAAGTTTCGTTTCCGGGGTGCGAATCTGGTTTTCGGCATGCTGCTGTTCGGCTGTTTCATTCCTTTCCAGGTGATCATCCTGCCCATGGCGATCACCCTCGGGAAACTCGGAATTGCCTCCACCACCGCCGGCCTCGTGCTGGTGCATGTCGTCTATGGCATTTGCTTCACCACGCTTTTCTTCCGCAATTACTATGTCAGCCTGCCGGATGAGCTAATCCAGGCCGCGACCATCGACGGGGCCGGCTTCTTCGCCATCTTCTGGCGCATCGTCCTGCCGCTCTCCATTCCCATTATCGTCGTCACCCTGATCTGGCAGTTCACCCAGATCTGGAACGATTTCCTGTTCGGCGCCTCGTTCACCGCCGGCGGCGCACAGCCGATGACGGTCGCGCTTAACAACCTCGTCAACACCGATACCGGCGTGAAGCAATACAATGTCGACATGGCGGGCGCGATCATTGCCGCCCTGCCGACGCTGGTCGTCTATGTGCTGGCGGGAAAATATTTCCTGCGCGGGCTTACCGCCGGCGCCGTGAAGGGGTAGCACCATGGCCACGCTCAGCATCCACGGCGTCAAGAAGAGTTACGCCTCGCTGGAGGTACTGAAAGAGATCGATATCGAGCTCGCCGATGGCGAGTTCCTCGTGCTGCTCGGCCCCAGCGGCTGCGGCAAGTCCACGCTGCTCAACATCATCGCAGGGCTCGTTGAGCCATCCGCCGGCGAAATCCGCATCGGCGAGCGGGTCGTCAACAATGTCCACCCCAAGGACCGCGACATCGCCATGGTGTTCCAGTCCTACGCCCTCTACCCGAACATGAACGTGGCCGGGAACATGGAGTTCGGGCTTGCCATGCGGGGCGTTGCGAAAGCTGCGCGCCATGAAGCGATCCAGCGCACGGCCAAGCTGCTGCAGATCGAGCATCTGTTGGACCGTAAGCC
>CAZQLF010000014.1:0-15212 GCA_964594035.1 uncultured Rhodospirillaceae bacterium
CCTTTTGGGTCGCGGAGCAATTATCGCCGAATGGGCCTCCGCCTGCATCCCATTCAGGACGCGCTCTGCCGGGTCAACGACCGCTCGAGCGCCTCGAGGCGATCATTGCCGAAAAAGAGCTTGTTCTGCCAGATGACGGCCGGAACCCCGAAGACGCCCGCGGCTGTGGCCGTCTCATTGTTCTGGGCCAGTAGATCGCGATAGCGGTCGCTCACCGCTGCATGTCTGATGTCTCCTGCAGGCAGCCCGCTCGCTGAAGCAAGCTCGCCCAACACGGCGAGATCGGAAATATCGCGGCTCTCGGTCCAGTACGCGCGGAAGACAGCAAGCGAGAATGTCGCGATGGCGCCAAGCTCAGCAGCGCGCAGTGCGCTTCTGAGAGCTCGCGCCGGCTTCAGGGGAAAGTCCGGGTGGTAGCGGATGGTCACGCCGCAGGCCGCAGCCTGGTCCTGCAGATCCTGTTTGTACCAGGCGACGAAGGCAGGATTCTCCGTCAGCGGCTGCCTTCCGCCGATCGCCTCAATCAGGCTGGGCAGATGCAGTGGCCGCCAATTGATCGAAGTGCCGTGGCGCTGTGCGATATCCTCGATGCGGGTCGCCGCCAGATAGGCGAAGGGGCTGTGGAAATCGTACCAGAATTCCAGGCTCTTCATCGGGGTGCTTCGCGAAGCTTGGCGAGAAAGCGCCCGAGATCGACTACGACGCGTTCATGGGTACCTTTCATCAGCGGGGTTTCGCCGTTGAAGGCGGCGACGGCGAAGCGAACCCGCCGGCCGTCGACCGCGATGACCTCCGCACGGGCTTCGATGGTGGCGTTCTCGGCTGCCGGCGCCAGATGGGCGACCTCGACCAATGTTCCGACCGAACCTTCCTTGCCCTCATAGAAGGGCTTGAGACAACGATCGGCCGCCGTTTCGAGGAAGCCAATCAGGGCCGGTGTTCCCACCACCGGCACACCGGCATTGCCGAAGGCTTCCGCCGTGTGCTCGTGACCCGTGGCGGTGGTGAAACTGTACCTTGTGCCGCGCTCGAGGGGCTTCACGGCAGCGGTTCCAGCTGCTTGTTTTTGCCCAGTTCGCGCAGGTCTGCTTTGCGGATCTTGCCGCTGCCGGTCAGCGGAAAATCCGCTACCCGGAAGAACTGGGCCGGAATCTTGAACTTGGCGATGCGCCCGTTGCAGAAGGCGGCAAGGGAAGCTGCGTCGGCCTTATCCTGGAGAACGACCGCCGCAGCAACGATCTCGCCGTAATAGGGATCGGGCAGGCCGAACACCGAAATCTCGCTGACCGCGGGGTGGGCGCGCAGCAAATTCTCGATCTCCACGGGATAAATGTTCTCGCCGCCGCGAATGATCATGTCGCGCAGCCGGCCGCCGGAAATCACCAGATGGCCGTCCTCGCGCAGGTATCCCAGATCGCCGGTGTTGAGCCAGCCATCGGGACTGATCGTTTCGCTGGTTTCCTGGGGTTTGTTGTAATAGCCGCGCATCACCATGGACCCGCGCGCCTGGATCTGGCCGACGCTGTTGGCGGGCAGCACGGCGCCGCTCTGTGTATCGGCGATACGGATCTCATAACCTGGCAGCGCCACGCCGGCGGTGGCGAAACGGTCGTCGTCCTCATAATCGGGGCAGGTGACCAGCGTGCTCGATTCCGTCTGGCCATAGACCTGGGCCAGGCGCGGCATGGGGAATTGTTCGGCGCAGCGGCTGAGCGCCTCCGGATCGGCATCGGCGCCACCGCAAGTGCCGGAGCGCAGCGAGCTCAGATCGAAGTTCTTGCGCTCCGGGTGATCGAGCATGGCGAAATAGGAGGTCGGCACGCCCGACATCAAGGTGCAGTGCTCGGCCTCGATGATCTTGAACATCGATACCGGATCGAAGGCTGGCACGCCGACATAGGCGGCGCCCGATTGCAGGCTGCCCAGCAAATTCAACACGCAGCCGGCGCAATGGAACAGCGGAATGATGGATGTCCAGCGGTCGCCGACGGCGCAGCGCAGCCTCTGCGATGTGCCCCAGGCGCAGGCGAGCATGGATTCATGGGTCAGGAGTGCGCCTTTGGGAAAGCCCGTGGTGCCCGAGGTGTAGAGCAAGGCTGCGACATCGCTCGCCGCGACGTCAGGCAGGGCGATTTCCGTCTGCCGCCCGCCCTCCACGACGTCGCGATAGCCGAACGCGTCGCCATCCGGCCCATCGAAGCAGACGAGCTGACGAAGGGCGGGAAGCTCGCGACGAAGTGCGCCGACCATCGCCAGATAGTCGCTGGAGCGGAAGCGGCGCGACAGGAACAGGGCAACGCTGTCAGACTGTCTTAGCGCGTACCCCAGATCGTCCTGCCGCAAATGGCTGTTCAGCGGCACCAGGACGAGGCCGGCCATGCCGACGGCCATCTGTACCACGGGCCACTCGAGGCGGTTCTCCGCCAGCAACGCCACATGATCGCCACGGCGAAGCCCGAGTTCCATCATGCCGCGGGCAAGGCTGACGGAGTCATCCAGCCAGCCGGCAAAGGTCAGACGCCCGCCGCTCAGCGGAAAGGCCAGCGCTTCGGCATCGCCGCGCAGCCGCGCCTGATGGCGCAGCGCTTCGGCCGGCGTGGCAAAAGGGCTCAGTTTCATCGCGGCACCTCGCGCAGCAAGAACCGGGCGATGATGTTGCGCTGGACCTCCGAAGCCCCTTCATAAATGCGCAGGATGCGGGCATCGCGGGCCAGGCGCTCCAGCGGCATCCGTCGGCTATAGCCATAACCGCCATGCAGCTGCAGGGCGCGGTCAGTCACGCGGCCGGCAGTCTCGCTTGCGGTCAGCTTTGCCATGGCGGCTTCACGGCTGAAGGGCTGGCCCGATTGGCGCAACGCGGCCGCGCGCCAGGTGAGCAGCCTCGCCGCCTCGATCTCGGTCGCCATGTCGGCGGCCATCCATTGCACACCCTGGTAGTCGGCCAGCGGTTTGCCCGCGACCTTGCGCTGGGCGATCCAATCGATGGTGGCGCCAAGCGCTGCCTGGCAAATGCCGAGCGCCAATGCCGCGACCTCGACCCGGCCGCGGTCCAACACGCGCATGGCGGTGCGAAAGCCGCTGCCGGCTGCCCCTAGCCGCGCCGTGGCCGGCAGATCGCAATCGAGTGCGATCTCGAACACATGGCCGCCGCGCATCCCCATCACCGGCTCGGGCGCGGGGAAGGTTACGCCCTTCGTTCCCTTGTCGAGGATGAAGGCATCGATCACCGGAAGCGGGCCTTCGCCCGGCGTGCGGGCGAAGACGATGATGAAATCCGCATGGCCGGCATTGCTGATGAAATGCTTGGTGCCGCTGAGATGAAATCCGTTCGCCGTCGTTGTGGCACGCGTCGTCATGTCGGCGGGATTCGATCCCGCGGCGGGCTCCGTCAGCGCGAACGCGCCGAGGCTCTTTCCCGTCGCGGCATCGGGCAGATAGCGCTGCTTCTGCGTCGCACCGCCGGCCAGCAGGATGCTGTCCGTGGCGAGATAATGCGCGGTGACCATGGAGGCGGTGGCAGGGCAGGCCGCGGCAATCTCCTCCACCGCCGCCGTCAAACCCAGCGCAGAAATACCGGCGCCGCCGAATTCCTCCGGCAGGTTCAAACCCATGATCCCGAGTTCGCCCAGTCGCGGCAGATGGACGCCAACAAAGGCCGCGGTTTCGTCGAATTCAGCGGCGCGTGGCGCCAGGTCCTTCTGTGCAAACCGCCGAACCGCGTCGCGGACGGCAAGGTCTTCCTCGGTCAAATCCGGAATCATTGGCGTCGATCCTAGAGCGAGATCGGATCAGGTTGAAGCAGCCTGATCCGTGAATCTCGCTCTAGCTATTTCAGGTAGCGGCTGATTCACGCCTCAGGGCGCTCCAAATGCGGAGTCCTTGACTCCCATGCGCCTGAGCCCAAGGATGCGCTGTATCCCACCCGGATAACGCTTCCATGACAAGGCCGGTCAGTTAGGCCACGAACGAGAACCGTAACCCAAGGAGGTCGTCCGATGCCCGTGAAAGTCCATCCCTCCGTCGATTCCGGCGTTAAAGCCGGCGACAAAAACATGTCCGGCGGCAAGCTTCACTGCAATTGCAAGAGCGGTGCCGTCGAAGTGACGCTGGGAAGCAATGTCGCGTTCAACCATCTCTGCGGCTGCAGCAAGTGCTGGAAGCCGGAGGGCGCAACCTTCTCCATGGTTGCGGTGGTCCCGCGCGACAAGCTGAAGGTGTCGGCTAATGAGCAGAAGCTTAAGGTTGTCGATCCTGCCGCCGTCATCCAGCGTTTCGCCTGCAAGGATTGCGGGGCCCATATGTATGGCCGGATCGAGAACAAGGGCCATCCACTCTACGGCTTCGATTTCGTCCATACAGAGCTTTCCAAGGACAAGGGCTGGGCGGCGCCGGAATTCGCTGCCTTTGTGTCCTCGGTCATCGAAACCGGTACGAAGCCCAGCGACATGGCCGGCATCCGCTCCCGGCTCAAGGAACTGCACCTCGAACCCTATGACACGCTCTCGCCGCCGATCATGGACATGATCGCAACCCATACGGCGAAGCAGAAGGGAACGCTGCGGACCTGACTTTCGTAGTTCGGGGCCGGCATCCGCCGGCCCCGATTTGCGAAGGAGCCGGATCATGTACAAAGTCGTGCGCGTCGAGGGCGTGAAGATCGGCATCGGCTTCGGCTCGGCCCTTGCCATCGCCATTTCCTACACCAACAACCACTCCGTCTTCTGGGCCATCGTCGATGGCATCCTGGGCTGGATCTACGTGATCTTCTTCATCTTGTTCCGCTGAGTACGGCCGCGCTTCTGGCGCTGGCCAATTCACCCTCCTGACAAGGCAAACAAGCGCGCCAGTTCATTAGCGCGCCTAATACCACGGCCGAGAAACTATCGTTTGTTGGCCTCTTCCCTCCTGCCTACCTCCAACTCGCAAGGCGACATGATGTCCTTGCGGCCTGGCCCGGCCTTCAAAGGCGGCGCACCGGCCAGACGTGGGAAACGACAGGAGATCAAATTTTATGACGGCCACAATGACTGTCGACTTCGAAGCGGTGCGGGCGCGGCAGAAGGCGGCCTGGACCGCCGGTGATTTCGGCCAGATTGCACGGTTGACGGAGGTCAACGCCGAGGAGTTCGTCAAGCGCTGCGCCATCAAGGCCGGCATGAAGGTGTTGGACATCGCCTGCGGGACCGGCAACACGGCTGTGCCCGCGGCACGGGCCGGTGCCGAGGTGACCGGGATCGATATTGCGCCAAACCTGGTAGAGCAGGCCCGCGCTCGCGCGGTGCGCGACGATCTCGCGATCCGCTTCGACGAAGGCGACATGGAGGAGCTGCCCTATGCCGATGGCGCCTTCGACTTCGTCATGAGCAGTTTCGGCATCATGTTCTCGCTGCGCCCGAACCGGGCAGCCGGCGAACTCATTCGCGTCTGCCGCCCCGGCGGGCGCATCGCGATCGCCAGCTGGACGCCGCATGGCTTCATCGGCCAGGTGCAGCAGATCGTTGGCAAGTATTCGCCGGCACCGCCCGCCGCGGCATCGCCGCTGCTGTGGGGCGATGAGACGACCGTGCGCGAGCGCCTCAGCTGGGGCCTCGATTCGCTGCAGGCCAGACGGGTGATGGCGCCGCTGCACTATCCCTTCTCTATCGCCGAGACCATCCGATTCCACCGCACCAACCTGGGCCCGGCCCGCATGAGCTACGAAAGCATGACGGCCGGACAGCGCGAGGCGATGGAGAAGGATATGACGGCCCTCTACAGCCGCCACAACCTCGCGCGTGACGGCACGGTGCTCGTCGAGGCGGAGTATCTCGAGGTCACGGCAAAACGCGTTTGAACCCCGTCAGTTGCACTTGGCTGGTGCCGCTCGGCGCCAGCCGTCCTCCACACCACATTCAGAGAGAAATCATGACAATCGGACGCATCCATGGATTGCCCCTTGGCGTGATGGCCAGCTGGCCTAACCGAAGGAGCAACGAATTCGATCTCGGCCCGTCGGTCTTTGGCTATCTGCTTGGCGTGATCAGGCGGTATATCCGCCGCCGGAACGAGCAGATGGCCATGGCCGAACTCTCCGACCATCTGCTGCGCGATATCGGCATGACCCGGGCCGAGGCCGCGTGGCGCCCCGACTTCCGCATCACGCCGTAAAGAGATGGTTAGGACGCGCGCTTCCTGATGGAGGCGCCACCCGGCTGATTTGCCGGCTGTGGCAGTGCGGCGCTGGTCTCCTGCATCGGCATTCCGCCCATCTGCCCCTCCGTCATCAGCCATTCAGCCGCTTCGGCGCGCACCCAGTCAATGAAGGCCGCGACGTGGCAATCGAGCTTTGCCACCGGCCGGTGCACGAGGAAATAAGAGAAAACGGTGGTCGCAGACTGGCGCAGGGGTCGGACCAGCCTGCCCTCGGCCACCTCGTCACCGATCAGCGCTGCGCGCCCGAGGGCAACGCCGAGCCCGTCGGCGGCGGACTCGATCACCAGCTTGCCAGGGCTAAGGCGCAGGCCTTCCAACCGGCCGCTGGTAATTCCCGCTTGCTCGAACCAGTGGCGCCAATCGCAGCCGCTGCCGTTATGTTCGGCGGTCGCGTCGTGCAGCAGCTCGCAATTCAACAACTCTGCCGGCGTGGCGAAGGAGCCGTCCTTCTGCAGCAGGCCGGCGCTGCAGACCGGATAAACGACATCGGGCATCAGGAGCAGGGTGGTGAGACCGGGGTTCTCGCCGCAGCCGAAACGAATGCCGACATCGACCCCGTCGGTAACGAAATCGGCAAAGCGATCCTCGGCGGTGATCCGCACCTCGATTTCGGGGTACTTGTCCTGGAAGCCGGTCAGGCGCGGCAGCAGCCATTTGCTGGCGAAATCGGGCAGGACGCTGACGGTCAGCTGCTTGGGTGAGCGCGGTGCGGCGGGCCGGCCGATTTCTTCCAGGCCCTGCGCGATCCGCGACAGGCCGTCGGCCACCGCCGTCGCCAGCGATTGGCCGGCATTGGTCAGGACAAGGGCGCGCGTGCGCCTTTCGAAAAGCTGCAGATCGAGCAGCTCCTCGAGCTTGCGGATTCGTTGGCTTATGGCGCCCTGGGTCACGCCGAGCTCGGCGGCGGCCTTGGTAAAGCTCAAATGCCGCGCCGCAGCTTCGAAGGCGCGCAAATCGGCGAGGGGCAAGTGCTGGACCATCATGACCACCGTTTTGGGAGAGCCGGCGATTCGTGGGGGCCGTAACTATGCTTATGATCACGAACCTGTCAACGGAACTTGTTCGTACACCCACGAAGTAAAAGGGGCGGTTTTGACAGTAAAATCGAAACCAGCTTTAACGTAAAACAGACTTGCTTGATGTCTAGGGCCGGGCGCGAAAGACGCTTTCCGCCAGGATGACGAGGCACCCCAGCAGCAACAGGATGGCGCCCCATAACGGCGGGAGAACCGCCAGCTTCACCGATGCGGCTACCGCCGCGATTAGGGCGACCTCCAACAGGGCGAGCCTTGCATCGTCGATGAACAGGCCTGCCAACTCGGCAAAGGCGCGGCGAAGGGCGGTCATTGCGCTTCTCCCGCGGTTCGAGAAGACGCGCTTCGCAGCCGCATGACCAAAGCGAGGGAGAAGACTGTCAACAGCGCCAGTATTCCCGGGATCGCCAGATCGGCACCCGGCCACTCCGCCCCGAGCCCTTCACCGGTCCAGTAAACGCCAAACGTCGTCACCATGAGCCCGACGACAAATTTCAGCAGATTTTCCGGAACACGGGCGAGCGGACGGTGCACGGCAAGGCCGACGACCAAAACCAGAAGCAGCGCACCGAGCGCGCCCAGGCTGGCGTAAACCGTCAGCCCGCGGACGGTGCCCACGGCGATGACGATGAACACGACTTCGACACCCTCGATCAGCACGGCATTGAATGCCGTGACGCCCGCCAGATAATCGGCCCGCCGTTCACTACGCTGGCGGCGCAGAGCATCCGTTTCTTCGGCGAAAGCCTTGGCCTCGTCATGCAGGGCGATGATTCCCGCCGCACGCAGGATCGCCTTCCTCAGCCAGCGCATGCCGAACAGGATCAGCAGCACGCCAATGGCGAACTGGAGGAGGACGATCGGGATAAGGGTCAGCAGCGGGCCTAGCAATAGGACCAGTGCCGCCAGCACGACGACGGCGACGGCACTGCCGATGAAGGCCGGCCGCCAGCTCTGGGTCAGGCCCACGGCCAGCACGATAGTGAAGGCTTCGACGAATTCAACCAGGGAGGCGAGGAAGGCGACACCGGCAGTCGAGATGATGGTCGTCAGACTTGGCATGGTTTCGATCGACTACCACAGCGCCATGCAACCGGGCCAGGCGTTTCGGGCGGTACGGCCGGAAACATGCGCGGCCCTCCGCGACCGCGCGCGCAACGCTTCGGCGGTGCTGCGGTTCATGGCCACAGCACCGCCTTTTCGCTCATACGGGCATAAGCGCGATCCGATCAGTCCTTCTTCGCGAAGTTGTCCTTGTACCACTGCTTCCACTCGGCCTCGTGGGCCGCCGCGGCCTCGTCGTTCAGCACGACGAAGTTGATGTCCGTTTTACGGCCGCCCTTCGCCTGCACGCCATCGATGACCGGGATGAAGTAGAAGTCGGTGTCATCGCCGTCCTGCATCGCCGCCTGGCCCTCGGCGCTGGCAACGAAAGCAATGAACTTCATCACCGCGTCCATATGCTTGGTGTTGACGGCAACGCCCAACCCTTGCGGAAGGGCGACCGAACCTTCGCTGGGATATATTGCGATCACCGGATCGCCGCCGGCCATCTTGGAATAGATCGAAGAATCCTGGTTGATGCCGAGCTTGGCTTCTCCGACGACCAGGGCCTTGTTGACCTTGCCCCCGCTCGCAAGACCTGCGAACGCCTTTCGGGTCAACGCAGCCTTGAGCAGGTCCTTGCCGGCGTCGACGCCATTGGTCTGAAACAGTCCCGCCAGCCACAGATAGGCGGGGCCCGAGAGGTTCGGATCCTTGGCCGCGACGAATCCCGCGAACTTGGCCAAATCTGCCCAGGATTTCGGCATCTGGTCCGCCGGAACTTTTTTCGTGTTGACCTCGATCGCCGTGGTGCTCGCGCTTGTCGGCAGATAGGCGTGGCTTGCCGGGATCAGCGTCTTGCCCAGCGCGTTGAAGCTCGCCGAACCATAGGCAGCATCGGGTACCGGCTGCAGCACCTTGTCCGTCAGCATGCGCTGCATCACTGCCGTGCCGTCGACCCAGACGAGGTCAAATTGTGGATTGCTGCCCTCCGCGGAAATCTTGTCGAACGTCTCTGCAGTACTGCCCGGCTCCACGACATCGACCTTGAGCCCGGTCTTAGCCTCGAAGGCCTTGGCGACCGGGCCGGCGAAATCCAGCGCGTCGTAAAGCACGAGGTCGGCAGCAAAGGCGCGGCTCGGCAGTGCGGCACCGGCCGGCAACAGCGAGAATGCGACCATGGTCCATTTCTTCATTTCAGCCCCCTTGGTTTTGGTTGAAATTGCGGTGATTGGGCGGCCTGGCGTTGCGTGGGGTTTATCCCGCGACTCAGCCAGGCGTTGTCAATGGCTCCGCGCAGGGAGCCAGGCGTTCGAGATTGGCGAGGGGACCGGAACGCCGGCCGGCGGCCAGTGCTGTATCTCTCGGGCTAGCCGATGGACATCGGCGCCCTGGCGGTCGCCTTCCAGCACCACCGGCACATCCAGCGCGCGTGACTGCAGCAGCACCACCGCCCCCTCCCGACAGATTGGCGCATAGCAGATCATTAATACCGCATCGGCCTGGTTCAGCCAAAGCGGCTGGTGGCCGCCCCTATTCGGTGATGACGATGGCGCCTTCCTGGATGAGCTTGCCGCGACGCTTGCGGTCCACGGCAAAGGGCGCCATGCGGCTATCGATCTCGCCGGTGACAATGGCCTTCGCCAGCAGGTCGCCGGCGCCGGCGGCCCCGGCAATGCCATAGCTCCAGCCAGCGCTCACCCAGAGATCGCGGCAATCTGGATGGGGCCCCAGCAGCGGGGCAAAATCCGCCGTCGCGTGGATGTGACCGGCCCATTGGCGCAGGATCCGCTGGTGGGCCAGCGAGGGAATCATTTCCACCAGGTGGCGGGCGTAGTGCGTGATGACCGGCAGGTCGGAAACCAGCGTGGCGCCTGCGGCCCAGGCGTTCTCGACCTCGCAGCCGCCGACGATCTCGCCGCGCGCCGTCTGGTGCATATAGACGGTGCGGTCGAGCATCGCGAGCACGGGACCGAGTGCAGCGCGGGTCGGCTCTATGGCGCAGGCTTCCAGCCGCCAGGGCTTGCCTTCCATCTCCAATCCGGCAAGGCGCGCGATGTCGGGGCTGTCGGTGCCGGCGGCGATGACGGTCAGGTTGGTTTCGAGGCGCTCGTCGCCCAGCAGCAGAGCAGCGATACGATCGCCCTGGCGCTCGATCCCGGTGACGGGCGTCTGATAGCGCAGGATCACGCCCCGCTCTTCGCAGGCGGCGCGCAACCCCTTCATGGCCGCGTGATGGGGTGCGGTCCCGCCATCGTCGAAGATCACCGCGGATTTGACCCGCGCGCGGTTCAGGCTCGGCAGGCGCCGGCGAAATTCCTCTGCCGGCAGAGGACGCACGTCGACGCCATGTTCGCGGCTGGTGCGCAGCATCTGCTCGGCGGCAGCAGCTGTGCGCTCGCTTTCCGTCAGCACCACATAGCCGCGGCGAGAGAACATCACATTGTGGCCGAGACGCCGGGACAGCCCGAGCCACAGGCGATGGGAATGGCTGAAGAGCCCTGTCCACTCCGGCGAGGAAAAACCGGGCCGGACGAGCGTGCCGTTGCGCCCCGAGGCGCCGCCCTGCCAGTAGCCGGCATCGAGCACGACGATGCCGCGCTGGCCGCGCTCGGCCAGGCAGAAGGCGAGCATCAGTCCCTGGATGCCGCCGCCGATGATGGCAACCTCGGCCTTCACGACTGCGTCTCCGCCACCACCAGGTCGGCGAGGCCTGCGGCCTGGGCGACACTGAGCGCTCCGCGTGGCGGGCGATAGCTGGGATGACCAAAGGAGGAGACGGGCTCGCCGGTAATCGCCGCCAATGCTGCGGCCAGCAGATCCCAGCAGGGAAAGCCCTGGCAGGGGCCCATGCCGCAGCCGGTCAGGCGCTTCAGTTCTTCTACATGGGTGACGCCGTCCTCGACGAGGTCGCGGATCTCGCCGACGGTCACATCCATGCAGGGGCAGACGAAGGCGCTATCATCGAGTTCGGGGCCGTGGACGATCGCCTCGTCGCCCGCGGCCGCCGATCCGACGATGTCGACATGCGCCGGCAGGGCAGCGGCGCCGAGGCGGAAGCTGCCCTCGGCGCTGGCCTGGAAGGGCAGTGCCGGATCGGCGCGCCACGGCCCGGCGTGGATGATGCAATCGCACTCCGCCGGGCCGGTCTCGAACTCGGCGCGTTCGACGCGGTTGCGCCCGTTGATCCGTCGTAGCGATCCCGCAGTATGCGTGACCCTGATGAGGGCACCCAACGCACTGAGCCTCTCGCCAATCACCCTCAACTCACCGGTGCCAATCAGTATCGCGCGGCCAAGATCGACGCCCTGCTGAAGCAGTGATACGGCCGTGGCGAGATCGAACACGCCGGGTAGATCGGCGCCGGCCACCAGCGGCGGGACGGAGCGGCGGCCCGTGGCGAGGATCAGACGCTTGGGCTCGATGAGCTTCGCCGGGCCCCCATCGAGCGGCGCTGCCAGCAACAGCGTACCGTGGCGATAGAGACCGCAAGCCTCATGTTCGGCGAGCAGCGAAATCGTGGCCGGCGGGCCAGCCAAATCGGCGCCGAAGGCCGCCGCCATGCTGCCGGGATTGCGGCTGCGGGAGACCAGGACGGCCGATCGCCCTGCGGCCGCGGCGTCGGCTGCTGCCTTTCGTCCTGCCGGCCCGCCGCCGACAATGGCGACGTCCACCTGGAGGCGCTCACCCGGCAACGTCACGCCGGGGCGCGCTGGATCGATGGCACGGGCGCCGCCGGCCATGACCCGCAGGAAGGCTTCCCACAGCTGAAATCGCTGGGTGCCGCTGGGAAGCACACGCGGGTGCTCGAACCCGCCGCGCAGCCAGCGGCGCGGGATCAGCTGGGCAAGGCGCATCAGATCGAAGCGGCCATTGGGCCAAGTGTTCTGCATGCGAATTGCGAGGCCATCCGACGCCGGGGTCTGGTCGAGCCGGCGATTGGGCAGGTCATCGATCTCAGCCTTCACACCGGCGACGAAAGTGCCGCTGAGACCCTGCGGGCGGTGGAACTTCCGCGAGCGGCCAAGCGCGTGAATTCCTGCGGCATAGAGGGCGCTGGCCAGATTTTGCCCGGCCCGCGCCGACACCGGCTGACCCTCCCAGTGAATAGTGACCTTGTCCGCTGTCGCCTGGCTCATCCCTCGGTCCCCCGACTGGTAGAGCAGATATTGTTCCGAGCGGGCGGCGCTTGGGAGGGGAATATGGTCGATATCCGCGTATTTGATCCGTTCTTCCGGGCTATCCTTCGTCCCTCGTCGAACCTGGAGTGCGCCTGAGATGGAGAATTCGCGGCCCACAAGACGGCCCCGCCGCATGCGCGAGAGCCGCACGCTCGGGCTGTCGCTCGCCGGAACGCCGCCGCTGCGCAACACCATGAAGCCGCTGGAGCTCTTGAGCCAGGATCAGCTCATGGCCGTGCACGAGGCGTCGCTGAAGCTGCTCGAGGAGACGGGCATCGAATTCATGGGCCATGCCGCGCGGCAGAAGTTTCGCGCGGCGGGGGCCGAGGTGAATGACGCCACCGGGCTGGTGAAGATTCCCCGGGAACTGGTGGCGTCAGCGCTCAAGTCGGCGCCGCATTCCTTCGTACTGACGCCGCGCAACCCGGCGCGCGCGATCCATGTGGGTGAGAACCACATCTCCTTCGGCCTGGTGGCCGGGCCGCCCAATGTCCATGACTTCGTCGCCGGCCGGCGTGCCGGCAACTACAAGGATTACATTTCGCTGATCAAGCTGGCGCAGAGCTTCGACATCATCCATTTCGTCGGCAACCAGCCGACATCGCCGCAGGAGATGCCGGTCGGCACGCGCCATCTCGATTGCTATCTGGCCAACATCACCTATGCCGACCGCGTCTATCACTGCACGGCGATCGGCCGGCACCGGGCGCTGGACGGCATCTCCATGATGGCCATTGCGCGCGGCAAGACGCGCGAGCAGATCCTCGACGATCCCTCGGTGCTTACCATCATCTCGGTCAACTCGCCGCGCCGCTTCGACGAGGCGATGAGCGACGGGCTGATGACCATGTCGGAATTCGGCCAGGCGGTGGTGGTCACACCCTTCACCCTGATGGGTGCCATGACGCCGGTGACCTTGTCGGCAGCGCTCGTCCAGCAGAATGCCGAAGCACTGTCGGGCATTACCTTGACTCAGCTCACCCGGCCGGGCGCTCCGGTGGTCTATGGCGCCTTCACTTCCAATGTCGACATGCGCAGTGGCGCGCCGGCTTTCGGCACGCCGGAGAATGCGCGCGCGACGATCGCAGCGGGCCAGCTCGCCCGCCATTACGGCCTGCCCTATCGGGCGAGTAATTCCAGCGCCAGCAACGTGGTCGATGCGCAAGCCGCTTATGAATCGGAGATGTCGATCTGGTCGGCGGTGATGAGCCACGCCAACCTTGTCTATCACGGTGCGGGCTGGATGGAGGGCGGGCTGACGGCCTCCTTCGAGAAGGTCGTGCTCGATGCCGAGATGCTGCAGATGATGGCCATGACCATCGCGCCTGCGGATGTGAACGCGAAGGAGATCGCCGAAGGTGTTGCGACCATCGCCGGGGTTGCGACCGGCGGGCATTTCTTCGGCGAGGCGCATACGCTGGCGCGCTACGAAACAGCCTTTTATCAGCCGCTCATCTCGAACTGGCAGAACTATGAAAATTGGGAGTTGGCTGGCGGACTCAATGCCACCCAACGGGCAACGCAGATCTGGCAGCAGGCACTGGCGCGCTATGAACAGCCGGCGCTGGATCCGGCTATTGTTGAAGCGCTGAATGACTATGTCGCGCGGCGCAAAGAAGAGCTGCGCGGCGTGGATCACTGAAAGAGGAGGCGACGTGCGCGTCACAGGTATCACCGGCTATCGCCAGGACCAGCCGTTCCGCGACGGGCCCTATGTCTGCTCCGGCGGACGCTCGGCGCTGGGCTTCGATTCGCTGGTCGTGCGCATCGATACGGATCGTGGCATCACCGGCTGGGGCGAAATGTCGCCGCTCGGTGCCTTCTATGATCCGGCCTTCGCCGCGGGCGCGCGCAGCGCCTTTGCCGAGCTGGCGCCGAAGCTGATCGGCAGCGACCCATCGCAGCTCGTGGCGCTGGATCGCCAGATGGAGTTTTTGCTGAAAGGCCATCCCTATGCCAAGGCCGCCATCGACATGGCCTGCTGGGATGCACTGGGCAAGGTAGCGGGCCTGCCGCTGGCGGAGCTGCTCGGCGGGCGGTTCGGCAGTTCCGTGAACCTCTATCGCTCTGTGTCGCAAGATAAGCCGGAGAAGATGGCCGCCCGCGCCAAGGCCTATGTCGCCGAGGGTTATCGGCGCCTGCAGGTAAAGGTCGGCCTCGATCCCGATGAGGATATCGAGCGCTTCGAGGCGGTGCGCGCGGCCATCGGCAGCAACATCCCGCTGTTCGCCGATGCCAATGGCGGCTGGGTGACCCATCAGGCACGCCGCTTTTTGCAGGCAACGCGCGACCTCGACTACTACATGGAGCAGCCTTGCCTGACCTATGCCGAATGCCGGGCGTTGCGCGGCGACTGCAACCGGCCCATGGTCCTCGATGAATCGATCGATAGCCTGGCAGCGCTGGTCCAGGCCCATGCCGACCGGGTCGTCGACGGCATCACCATCAAGATCGCCCGCGTTGGCGGTGTCACCAAGGCGAAGCTGATCCGCGACGTGGCGGTCGAACTGGGCATTGCGGTGACGGTGGAAGATACCGGCGGGTCGGAGATCGACACCGCCGCCATGGTGCATCTCTCGCTCTCCACGCCCGAGGCGCTGCGCTTGCACACGGTCGATTTCCACAATTGGGTGACGCGCTCCAACGCGCGGGGCATTCCGCCGACAAAGGACGGCACCATCACCATGGGCGATGCGCCCGGTCTCGGTGTCGAGGTGATCGAGGAGAGCTTCTCCGGATTCAAATCGCTTTCGGCGACGCT
>CAZQLF010000015.1:0-6638 GCA_964594035.1 uncultured Rhodospirillaceae bacterium
TTAGTCGACGCGATGCCGGACCATATCGACAAGGCGGCCTGGGAAACCGTGCCTAATGTGCCCGTTCTTTTCTGGTCCTTTCGGACCATGGTGGGCATCGGCTTCTTCTTCATTGCCTTCTTCGCCTTTTCCTTCTGGCTCTCGGCCAAGCGGCAATTCTCGCGCTATCGCTGGTATCTGCGCCTGGCAGTGCTGGTGCTGCCGCTGCCATGGATTTCCGCCGAGCTCGGCTGGGTGGTGGCGGAGTACGGGCGCCAGCCCTGGACCATTGACGGCGTGCTGCCGACTTTTCTCTCGGTCTCCAGCATTTCCGCCGACAATGTCTGGCTAAGCCTCGGCGGCTTCATCCTGTTCTACACCCTGCTGGCCATCGTCGAACTCTATCTCATGCTCAAATACATTCGCCTGGGACCGGAAGGAGCGCTGGGCCAACACGTGGCGGCACCGCAGGTGAGGACATGAACCCCGTCGATCTGCTCGACTACGCTACGCTCAGACTCATCTGGTGGGTGCTGATGGGCATCCTGCTCATCGGCTTCGCGCTGACCGACGGGTTCGACCTCGGCAGCCTGATCCTGATGCCGATCATCGGGCGCGGCGATTCGCAGCGGCGCGTCATCATCAACGCCATCGGCCCGGTATGGGAAGGCAACCAGGTCTGGCTGATCCTGGGCGCCGGCGCGATCTTCGCGGCCTGGCCCATGGTCTATGCCACGGCCTTTTCTGGGCTTTATCCGGCCATGATCCTGATTCTTGCCGGGCTCGTGCTGCGTCCGGTCGCCATCACCTACCGCAGCAAGGTGCCGGACCGCTTCTGGCGCGCCTGCTGGGACCGGCTGATGCAGCTTGCGAGCCTGCTGCCGCCGCTGCTTTTCGGCGTGGCGCTGGGCAATGTGCTGCAGGGTGTGCCCTTCCGCTTCGACGATACGATGCGGCTGGCCTATACCGGCGGCTTTGTCGACCTGCTCAATCCCTACGCGCTGCTGACGGGCGGTGTTGCCCTCGCCATGACTGTGATGCACGGCGGCGCCTGGCTTGCCGTCAAATGCGAGGAGACGATTGCCTTTCGTGCGCGAATCGCAGGCTTCGTCGGCGCGCTTTTACTGATTGTCCTTTTCGCGGGCGTCGGCGTGTGGACGGCACTTCGCATCAAGGGATTCGCCATCATCGGCGATCTGGCCCATGACGCCGCTTCCAATCCGATGGCCAAGGAGGTCTCGCGTTCGCTCGGCGGCTGGCTCGCCAATTACGGCGCCCATCCCTGGCTGATGGCGGCACCGGTGCTGGGCGTGTTCGGTGCGGCGGTAGCAGCCTATCTGCTGGCCCGCGGTCATGACCGCGCGGCCCTGGTCGCCAGCGGACTTTCCGTCTTCGGTGTGGTGGCCACGGTGGGCGTCAGCATGTTCCCCTTCATCCTGCCCTCCTCCCTCGATCCGCGCAGCAGCCTGACCATCTGGGATGCTTCCTCCAGCAAGGCGACACTGTTCACCATGCTGGCCGCCACCTGTCTGATCCTGCCGGTGATCCTGGCTTATACGGCCTTCATCTATCGCGTGCTGCGCGGGCGCGTGAGCGTGCAGGACGTTGAAGCCGACCACGGCAGTTATTGAGGTCGAAAGCCATGTGGTATTTCAGCTGGGTCCTGGGATTGGGTCTTGCCTGCAGCTTCGCCATCCTCAACGCCATGTGGCTCGAGGTGCGCCGCGCCAATGACGAACGCGAAGGCAGCGAGGACGATTGAGAACTCGGCAAAACGCCCGAGAGCTTACCGATTCGTCAGAATATCTGCGCGCCGCTCACAGCTAGAATGCGCCGGCTGAGTCCACCATTCGGGCGGTCCCGCCCGATTAGATCCACCCTTCGAGAGGAATTCGATGACGCTGCTCCAGGCCATCCTGCTCGCCGCGGTTCAGGGTATCAGCGAGCTGTTTCCCATCAGCAGCCTGGCCCATGCGGTGATCCTGCCGCAGCTTCTCGGCTGGCCCATCGACCAGAAGGCGCCCGAATTCCTGCCCTTCCTCGTCCTGCTTCATCTCGGCACCGCCGCCGCATTGTTGATTTATTTCTGGCGCGACTGGATCGGCTTGGTTCAGAGCTTGCTGGGCATGGGGCCACCCTCCGAGCGTGCCGGCAGCCGGCGGCTGTTGCTGTTGCTGGTGATCGGGACAATCCCAGCCGCCATCATCGGCAAGCTGCTGGAGGCGCCCCTGCGCGGCCTGTTCGGCAGCTCCGTGGTGGCGGCCGCCTTCCTGATCGTCAATGGCGTGGTGTTGCTGGTCGCCGAACGTTTGCGCCGGCGCGCCGGCCAGCGCCGCGCGGAGGAACTCGGCTGGGGCCAGGCCCTGTTCATCGGCCTTTGTCAATGCTTCGCCCTGATCCCCGGCTTCTCCCGTTCCGGCCTCACCATCGGTGCCGGACTTGGCACCGGCATGAGCCACGAGCAGTCGGCGCGTTTCTCTTTCCTGCTTGCCACCCCGATCATCGCCGGTGCGGGCGTTCTGGAATTGCCGAAGCTGCTGCATGCCGGTGCGGCGAGCTCGATCCCGCTCTCGACAGCACTGATCGCGGGAATCGTGGCGGCGATAACCGCCTTTCTCAGCACTGCCTTCCTGATGCGCTTCTTCCGCCAGCACGATCTGCAGGCGCTCAATCCTTTTGCCTACTACTGCATGGCGGCCGGTGTTGCGGCTCTGCTCCTGCTGCATTTCGTCGCATAGCGGCCGTTCGGCTCTCCCCGATCCGATCTTGGCTCTAGCCGAAAACCTGTTCGGGTGTAGAAGAACGGGCCATGGCTCTCTCGGGCGTGGCTTTCTCGAACAGGATTGCGAAGGCTTTCAACCTGAAGGCCTGGCAGGCGAGATGGCCCGCGCTGCGCCAGAGCGCGCGCAACGACGAACTGTTCCTCATCCTGCTTGCCGTGGTGGCGGGGGCCGCAGCGGCGGTGGGCGTGATCGCACTGCGCGAGCTGGTCGTCCTGCTCCACCACTACCTTTATGGCGTGCCGGCGGTCGAGCATGCACTCCAAGGGGCCGTGCTCGTCTGGTGGCGCCCGGCACTGGTGCTGGGGGCGGGCGGTGTTGCCTATGGTCTGGTCGCTTTGCTGATCAAGCGCTGGCGGCCGGCCGATCCCCTCGACGTGATCGAGGCCAACGCGCTACATGGCGGCAACCTGCCGCTCTGGGATGGCCTCATCATCGCTTTCATGACGGTCACGGCCGTGGGCCTCGGCGCCTCAGTGGGGCTCGAAGCCGGTGTCACCCAGCTGGGTGCGGCGGCAGCAAGCTGGATGGGCCGGCGCTGCAAGATGAGCCGTACCGCCATGCGCACGCTGGTCGGCTGTGGCGCGGCAGCGGCCATTGCCGCCGCCTTCAACGCGCCGATCGCCGGCATCTTCTATGCCCTCGAGCTCGTCATCGGCGGCTACGCGGTCACCGCACTGATCCCCGTGGCAGTGGCGTCAATCACCGGGACGCTGACCGCACATCTGATGTTCGACGTAGATCCGATCTATTTCATCGTCACCCCGCCGATGCTGAACTCCGCCGATTACGGTCTGTTCGCGCTGCTGGGGCTGCTGGCGGCCGGGGTCGGCGTCATTGTCATGCGGCTGGCAACCCTGGTGGAGGGCGCTTTCAGGCGCGCGCGCATTCCCGCCTGGCTGCGGCCAGGGATTGGCGGGCTGGCACTGGCTGCCATTGGCTATTTCCATCCCGAGGTGCTGGGCTCCGGTCACGGTGCACTCGCCGAAACCCTGAACGGTGATGTGGCGATCCAGCTTCTGCTGGCGGTTCTTGCCGCCAAAGCCGTCGCTTCGGCCGTCAGCATCGGCAGCGGCTTTCGCGGCGGTCTGTTCAGCGCCTCGCTTTTGCTTGGCAGCTTGCTGGGGAGTGCCTATTGGGGAATCTGCTTCCATTTCTTCCCCACCCATGTGGCCGTGCATTCCGCCTATGCGGTGGTGGGCATCGGCGTTGTCGCCGCCTCGGTGATCGGCGCCCCGCTTACCATGATCCTGCTGGTCTTCGAGACGACCTCCGACTACACGATGACCATCGGCGTGGCGGTGGGCGTGATGGTGGCGACCGTCATCACCCGGCGGCTGTTCGGCTTCTCGTTCTCCACCTGGCGCTTCCATCTGCGCGGCGTGCCGCTGAAGGGGGCCTTCGATGTCGGGCGCATGTACGACATGACCGTGCGCCGCATCCTGCATCGCGACGTTCTGACCATCGGCGCCGAAGCCAGGCTCGATGCCGTGGTCCACGCCCTGTTGTCGGCGCGCCAGCCGCTTGGCTTCGTGCAGCGCGAGGACGGCACTTTCGTCGGCATCATCGACAGCAAGGAAGTGCAGGCGAAGCTCAAGGAACAGGGCCAGCAGGACATCACGGCCGAGGCCCTGGCCCATGCCCAGACCCACCTGCTCACGCCCGACGATCGTTTGAGCACGGCCTTGAGCCTGTTCGAATCCACCGAATTCGAAGTGCTGGCGGTGGTGAAGTCGCGAATCGATCCGCGCCTGGTCGGCTCCATCTACGAAGCCGATCTGCTGCGCTGTTATGTCGAGGAAGCCGACCGCATGCGCCGCGAGGAACTGGGCGAAGTCGGCCTGTTTACGGATCTCGCCGGCCGCGAATGACCTAGCCATCGCGAAAGGGGCCCCGCCGCGACTTGGCCCCCATCCGCCTTTGAAATGCCTTATTCCGTTCCCGGTTTCACCCGCAGGAATAATGAAACGGTCGCGTGTATTTACCCGCCAGGGATGAGTGCCGAACGACCGTCCAACGGAACGATTTATCTCAGTCGACCGTTGATGGGAACGAGGGCCCAAGTCCCGCCGAAACAATCGGGTGAAACCATGAGCAAACGACATGTTCTTTCCGCCGGCCTGCTGAGCCTGGTGCTCGCGACGGCTCCTGTTGTCAGCGCGCTTGCCCAGTCGCAGCCGGGCGATCCTCCCGGCCGCGTCGGCCGCATCGCCGAAGTTTCCGGCACCGTGACCTTCCACGGCGCCGACCAGACGCAATGGTCACCGGCCTCGGTCAACTATCCGGTGACAGGCGGCAATGCATTTTGGACCGAGTCGCGCTCCCATGCCGCGATCGATGTCGGGGCGAGCCGCCTCTACATGGATTCGGCAACAGAACTCGACGTCTCCAATGTTGATGATCAGTCCTTCACCGCCTCGCTGGCGCAGGGTGCTGTCTATCTGCGCGTCTCGCCGGAGGCCAATGGCGATCAGTACGAGATCGATACGCCGCGCGGTGCGGTGCATATCGTGCGCGCCGGCGACTATGAGGTGATCGCTGGCGACCAGGATCATCCCACCACGGTGATGGCCTTCAATGGCGGCGTGGCGGAGATCGTCGGCTTTGGCGTCGATGCGCCGGTCAATTCGAACCAGGCCATCTACGTCTCCGGTCAGGATCAGGATCAATATCAGGTCAATCAGGGCGAAGCCCAGCAGGACGACTTCATCCAGTTCGTCATGGCCCAGGAGCAACCCTACGAGAATCAGAATGCCGGTCCGGCGCCGAGCTACGTCTCGCCGCAGATGACCGGCTATCAGGATCTGAACCGCTACGGCCAGTGGGGCCAGGATTCGAGCTATGGCCAGGTCTGGTATCCGCAGGTTGCAGCGGACTGGGCGCCTTATCGCAACGGGCACTGGGCCTATGTGGCACCCTGGGGCTGGACCTGGATCGATGACGCCCCTTGGGGCTTCACGCCCTTCCACTACGGGCGCTGGGTACAGGTCCACCATCGCTGGGCGTGGTGGCCTGGCCGTGTGGAGGCCCGCCCGGTCTATGCGCCGGCGCTGGTCACCTTCTTCGGCAATATTGGTGGCGTCAATCTCGCCCTCAGCTTCGGCGGCGGCCAGCAGGATGTCGGCTGGATTCCGCTCGCCCCGGATGAGGTCTACGTGCCGCCTTACCGGCATAGCCCGACCTATGTGCGCAACGTGAACATCACCTATGTCCGCAACGAGACGACCATCATCAACGTCGTCAACAACCAGACGGTGATCAACAACTACAACAACTTCCACAACCACGACGGCGCGACCATCGTGAATGCCTCGACCATGGAAGGCTCGCGTCCGGTTGCGGCTGACTTCCGCAAGGTTGCGCCCACCGGCCAGATCGACACCAAGCAGCTGACCGGCGTGAAAATTGCCGAAGGCAGCGTGCCGGTGAAGCCGACGACCAGCACGCGCGGCACGACCTTCAAGAGCACCGGTTCGCCTTCGGCCGGTCCGGCCGTCACCAACAACAACGGCCAGATCCAGCAGGGCAAGCTGCCGCCGCTGACCCAGAACACGAAGTACGGCCAGGAGAAGAATGGCCAGAAGACTGGCAGCGGCTTCCAGGCCGGCACGAATAACGGCCAGAACAATGGGCAGAACGGCAGCAACAAGAACCTGACCGGCCAGAACGGTAATGGCCAGAATCAGAATGGCCAGAATCAGAACGGGCAGTTCCTGAAGAACACCAATCAGGGCGTCCAGACTGGCACCAACGGCCAGAACGGCAACGGCCAGACCTTCAACAACAAGAACGTGACCGGGCAGAACGGCAATGGCCAGAATCAGAATGGCCAGAACCTGAAGAGCAACCAGGGCGTGGCCGGCAACAAGCTGCCGCCTC
>CAZQLF010000015.1:6738-14979 GCA_964594035.1 uncultured Rhodospirillaceae bacterium
GCCAGAATCAGAACGGGCAGTTCCTGAAGAACACCAATCAGGGCGTCCAGACTGGTACCAATGGCCAGACCTTCAACAACAAGAACCTGACCGGGCAGAATGGCAATGGGCAGAACGGCAATGGCCAGAACCTGAAGAGCAACCAGGGCGTGGCCGGCAACAAGCTGCCGCCTCTGCTTCCGAGCGGCTCAGCCAACAAGAACGACCGGAGCATGAAGACCGGCACGAATAACGGTCAGAACTTCAACGGCCAGAACTTCAACGGACAGACCAATGGCGGCCAGAACTCCTATAACAACAACCTGACCGGCCAGAACGGTAGTGGCCAGAACGGTAACGGCCAGAATGGCCAAAACCTGAAGAACCAGACCATCGGCAACAACAAACAGCCGGTCATCCTGCCCAACCAGAACACGAACCAGAACAGCCACGGCCAGAACAACAACTTTGGCCAGAACAATGGGCAGCCCAAGAACGGCCAGTTCAATCAGGGTAACCAGGGCCAGGGTAACCAGAAGTACAACACGCAAATGAACGGCCAGAGCTTTACCCAGGGCAACCAGGGTCAGGGCAACGGGAATCAGAAGTTCACCAACCAGACGAACAACAACGGGCAGGTGAACGGTGGGCAGAACTTCCTGAAGCAGGGCAATGGTGGTGGCCCGCAGAATCAGAAGGTTCAGCAGAAGAACAATAACAAGAAGATCATCCCGCCCGACGATAACAACGGCCAGCCGCAGCACAAGCAGTAACGCTCCGCCTGGTATGACGAGACGAGGCCCCCGCCGCAAGGTGGGGGCCTTGTTCTTTCAGGCTTGCACTGAGTTCAATCTGTCAGGGGTTCGGCAGCTGGCTCGTATCCCAGCCGCCGCCGAGCGCTGAAATCAGCGACACACTCGCCGTCGCCCGATTCTGCAGAATGCCGATCGCCGTCTGCTCGTTGGAGAGCGCGTTCGCCTGCGCGGTGATGACGCTCGTATAATCGACGGTGCCTGCTTCGTATTGATTGAGGGTCAGGCGCTGTGCCTCTTCGGCCGCCTTGACCGCACCCTCCTGCACCGCAGCCTGCTGCGCCAAAATCCGCAACGCGGCGAGCTGATCTTCCACCTGCTGGAAAGCTGTCAGCACGGTCTGGCGATAGAGCGCCACCGTCTGCTGATAACTCGCCTTCGCCGCTTCCACCTGCGCTTCGCGCAAACCGCCATCGATTATCGTTTCGGCCAGCGCCGGCCCGACGGCCCAGACCAGCGATTCCGGCGCAAGCAGCGATGAGAGCGCGGTCGAGGCGTAGCCGACGGAGCCGCTGAGGCTGATGGTCGGGTAGTAGGCAGAGACCGCCACGCCGATCTGGGCATTGGCTTCCGCCATCTGGCGTTCGGCGGCGGCGATATCCGGCCGGCGTTCCAGCAGCGCAGACGGCAGACCCGGCGGCGTCAGCGGTATCACGGCAACCACGCCCTGCGCCGGGGCAAGAGTGAAATCCGCCGGCGGCGTGCCGATCAGAACCGCGATTGCATGTTCCAGCTGGCTGCGCAGCACGCCGACATTGATCGCCTGGGCCCTGGTCGATTCGAGCTGCGCCTGGGCGGAGACGACATCGGTCTTTGCCACCACGCCGACATCGTACCGGTTCTGGGCGATCTGCAGCGATCGGCTGAAGGCGTCGACCGTTGCGTTCAGCAACCGCTCGATCTCGTCTTCGGCGCGCAGCTGGAAGTAATCCGTCGCCAATTCCGCCTGCAACGAAAGGCGGGCAGCGGCAAGATCGGCGGCACTGACCTGCGCCCCTGCCTTGGCGCTCTCCACCTCGCGGCGGATCTTGCCCCAGATGTCGATCTCCCAGGTTGCGCCCACCGAGCCTGAATATTGTGTCGTCGTTTTGGATTGCTGCTGGCCCTGCTGCACCGAGGTGTTCAGGGACAGCGTCGGAAAGAAACCGGCGCGCGCCTCGCCCACCAGGGCCACGGCCTGGCGATAGGCGGCTTCGGACGCCTTCAGGCTTTGGTTGGAAATGGCAACCTGCTTTTCCAGATCGTCGAGGACAGCGTCGTTGTAGACCAACCACCATGCCTGGTTGCTCCCCGCCTGCTGCGGCTCGGCGATCTTCCAGTCCTTCGTTTCCCTGTAGGCGACCGGTGTGGCGATGTCGGGCCGCTTGTAGTCCGGGCCGACCTCGCAGGCCGAAAGACAGAGCAGCAGCGCGCTTGCCCCCATCAGAGAGCAGCGCCACGCAGCCGGTCGAGGTGGGGGGTGAGCCATGATCATCAGCCCTGCCCGACCGGTGAGGTGCCATCCAGCGGATCGAGCCCCAGGGGATCGGCATGATTGCGATGCCAGCGTGTTAGTGCCCAATGCCGGAAGCGATCGAGATAGAGATAAACGATGGGCGTCGTGTAGAGGGTCAGCATCTGGCTGACGATCAAGCCGCCGATGATGGAGACACCGAGCGGCCGGCGCAGCTCCGAGCCCACGCCAGTGCCCAGTGCCAACGGGAGAGCACCCAGCAACGCCGCCATGGTCGTCATCATGATGGGACGAAAGCGCATCACGCAGGCCTGGTAGATCGCCTCACGGGAATCGAGACCCTGGCGGCGCTCCGCATCGAGGGCGAAGTCGATCATCATGATGGCGTTCTTCTTGACGATGCCGATCAGCAGGATCACGCCGATGAGCGCGATGATGCTGAATTCGAGATTGAAGATCATCAGTGCCAGCAGCGCGCCGACGCCGGCCGAAGGCAGCGTGGAGAGAATCGTGATGGGGTGGACGTAGCTTTCATAGAGGATACCCAGCACGATGTAGACGGCGGTCAGCGCCGCCAGGATTAGAAACGGTTCGCTGGCGAGCGAGGCCTGGAACGCCTGGGCCGTGCCCTGGAAACTTCCATGGATGGTGGCCGGCAGGCCGATGGAATCGCCGGCCTGTGCGATGGCGGTCACCGCGTCGCTCAACGATTTTCCCGGCGCGAGATTGAAGGAGATCGTGCCGGCCGCGAACATGCCCTGGTGGTTCACTGAAAGCGGCGTGTTGCCGGGGCCGTAATGGGTGAAGGCAGCAAGCGGCACCATGGTCTCGGCGGATGTACTGACCGCAGTCCCGGTGGAGCTGCCGCCCTTGCCGACCGCGGTCAGCGAGTTGGTTGCCTGATTGCGTGCTGAGTCGGCGGAGACCGCTTCGGCGGTGCTGGCAGCAGAGGCCGTGGTGGCGCTCGCCGCGCCGGCCAGGCCGGGTAGCGAGGTGCTGTAGGTGCCGGCCACCGCATTGCTGCCCTGCACGCCGGTGACCGCGCCGCCCGAGGTGCTGACATAGATGTCCTTCAGCGTGTCGGGGTTCTGCCAGAACTGCGGGGCCACCTCCATGACCACGTGGTACTGGTTCAGGGGGTTGTAGATGGTCGATACCTGGCGCTTGCCGAAGGCATCGTAGAGCGTGTTGTCGATCTGGCTGGTGGTAATGCCCAGCCGCTTCGCCGTGGCGCGGTCGATGAAGACATCGGTCTCGAGCCCGCCCTGCTGCTGATCCGAATTGACGTCCGTCACGACCGACGAATGGCTGAGCGCGTCGGTGAGTTTCGGCGCCCATTGATAGAGATCGGCGAGATTGTCGGATTGCAGCGTGTACTGGTATTGCGCATTGCCCTGGCGGCCGCCGACACGGATATCCTGCACCGCCTGGAGAAAGAGGCTGGCACCCGCCACGGTGGCGAGCGGAGCGCGCAGCCGGGCGATCACCTGATCGGCCGTGAGCTTGCGCGGGCCTAGCGGCTTCAAGGTGATGAAGAGGGAACCGGAATTGGTCTGGCCGCCACCCGTGAAGCCGGCCACACCGGCGACATCGGGATCCTTCATCAGGATCGCGACGTATTGATCCATCTTTGCCTTCATGGCCTGGAACGAGATGCTCTGATCCGCCTGGACGAAACCGGACAGCCGACCGGTATCCTGCTGGGGAAAGAAGCCCTTGGGCACGACCACGTAGAGAACAACGTTGAGCGCCAGCGTGGCCGCCAGAATCAGCATGATGAGGCCGGGATGGGCCAGCGCCCAGCTGAGCGAGCGCTCATAGCCATCGCGCACGCTCTCGAAGCCGCGGCCGAAGCGTTGCCTCAACCAGCCCGGCTGACGCTCGCGTCTCTTTCGGATCAGCCGCGCGCACATCATGGGCGTGGTGGCGAGCGAGATGACCAGCGACACCATGATGGCGACCGAGAGCGTCAGCGCGAATTCGCGGAACAGGCGCCCGACGATGCCGCCCATGAGCAGGATGGGGATGAAGACCGCCACCAGCGACAGGCTCATGGAGAGTACGGTGAATCCCACTTCGCGCGCGCCCTGGAGCGTGGCCTGGAACCGCGGCACGCCTTCCTCGATATGACGGCTGACGTTTTCCAGCACCACGATGGCATCGTCGACGACGAAGCCGGTGGCGACCGTCAGCGCCATGAGGGAGAGATTGTCCAGGCTGTAGCCCAGCAGATACATGACTCCGAAGGTGCCGATGAGCGAGACGGGCACGGCGACCGCCGGAACAAGCGTGGAGCGGAAATCGCGCAGAAAGGCGAAGACAACCAGGATCACCAGCCCGGCGGAGATGAACAGGGTGTGCTCCACATCGCTGAGCGATGCGCGGATGGTGACCGAGCGGTCGTTGGCGACCGTGATGACGATGTCTTGCCCCACCGATGCCTCGAGCTGCGGCAATGCGGCGCGCACCCGGTCAATGGTGGCGATGATGTTTGCGCCGGGCTGGGAGAACAGGATCACCAGAACCGAAGCCTTGCCATTGGCGAGACCCGCATTGCGGATGTTCTCCACGGAATCGATCACCTCGCCCACATCCGATAGCCGCACGGCCGCGCCGTTGCGATAGGCGATCACCAGCGACTGGTACTGTTTGGCGATCTGCGCCTGATCGTTGGCATAGATCTGGAAGCGCCGGTCTTGGTCCTCGATCGCACCCTTGGGGCTGTGAGCATTCGCGGCGGATAGGGCGGCGCGCACATCGTCGAGGCCGATGCCGTATTTGAACAGAGCGCGGGGATTGAGCTCGACGCGCACCGCGGGCAATGAACTTCCGCCCACCGCCACCTGGCCGATCCCCTGGATCTGGGAAAGCTTCTGTTCCAGGACCGTGGTCGCGGCGTCGTAGAGCTGGCCTTGCGTCAACGTGTCGGACGTCAGCGCCAGAATCAGGACGGGCGCATCGGCCGGGTTGACCTTGCGGTACGTCGGGTTGCTGCGCAGGCTTTCGGGCAGATCGGCGCGCGCGGCGTTGATCGCCGCCTGCACATCGCGCGCAGCACCGTCTATGTCGCGGTCGAGGCCGAATTGCAGGGTGATGCGCGCCGTGCCCACATTGCTCGAGGAGGTCATCTCGGTCACATCGGCAATCTGGCCGAGATGACGTTCCAGCGGTGTGGCCACACTGCTTGCCACCACCTCGGGACTGGCGCCCGGCAGCTGCGCCTGCACCGAGATGGTGGGGAAATCCACCTGCGGCAGTGGGGCGACCGGCAGCAGGAAGAAAGCCACACCGCCAGCGAGCGCGATGCCGAGCGTCAACAGCGTCGTCGCCACCGGCCGTCGGATGAAGGTTTCCGAGAAGGTCATTCGGCCGGACTCGGTTGCTCGGCTTCCGGCGTGTCGCCATCATCGCCGAAGCGCTGGCGCAGGCGCCGGGCGATACCGTCGAAGGCGAGATAGATCACCGGGGTGGTGAACAGCGTCAGGACCTGGCTGACGATCAGGCCGCCGACGATGGCGATGCCGAGCGGATGGCGCAGCTCCGATCCCGTACCGGCGCCCAGCATCAGCGGCAGCGCACCCAGGATGGCCGCCATGGTCGTCATCAGGATCGGGCGAAGGCGCAAGAGACAAGCTTGATGGATCGCTTCCCGCGCGGACTTGCCCTCGTTGCGTTCGGCATCGAGGGCAAAGTCGATCATCATGATCGCGTTTTTCTTCACGATCCCGATCAAGAGCACGATGCCGATGATGGCGATGATGTCGAGGTCGTGGCCGGAGACGATGAGGGCGAGCAGCGCGCCGATGCCGGCCGAGGGCAATGTGGAAAGGATCGTCACCGGATGGATGAAGCTCTCATAGAGAACGCCCAGGACGATGTAGACGGTGATCACCGCCGCCAGGATCAGGAACAGCTCGCTCTTCAGCGACGACTGGAAGCTGAGGGCCGCACCCTGAAAGCTGGTCTGCAGGCTGGGCGGAAGGCCGATCTCCTTCTCGACGCGGGTGACCGTATCCACCGCGGCACCGAGCGAGGCGCCCGGCGCCAAATTGAAGGAGACGGTGGTGGCAGGGAATTGCCCCAGATGGCTGATCAGCAGGGGTGCTGTCTGCTGGCTGATGGTGGCGATCGCGCCCAGCGGCACCTGCCCCGTGATCGAGCCCGCTGCCGGCAAATAAAGCGCGTTCAGCGAATCAAGCGAGTGCTGAAGGTTCGGCGTGACCTCCAGGATGATGCGGTACTGGTTGGACTGGGTGAAGATCGTGGAGACGATGCGCTGGCCGAAGGCATCGTAAAGCGCGTTGTCCACGGTTGCCGGGGTGATGCCAAAACGCCCCGCCGTGTCGCGGTCGACGGTGATATAGGCCGATAGCCCATTCTGCTGGAGGTCGCTTGCCACATCCTGTAGCTCGGGCTGTTCGCCCAGTGCCGCCACCAGTTTCGGTGTCCAGGTGGTGAGCTCGTCCGGGTTCGCATCCTCGAGCACGAACTGGTACTGGGTGCGGCTGACACTGGTATCGATGGTCAGATCCTGCACCGGCTGCAGATAGAGGGTGACGCCCGCAAGTCCTGCCGCTTCCTGCTGCAGGTTGCCGATGACGGCGCTGACATCGTTGGAACGCTCGTCGAAGGGCTTCAGGTTGATCAGGAAACGGCCGCTGTTCAGCGTCGTGTTGGTGCCGTCGACACCGATGAACGAGGTCAGGCTGACCACATCGGGATCCTTCAGGATCGCCTCGGCCAGTCCGAGCTGAGCGCGCGACATGGCGGCGTAAGAGACTGTGGGCTCGGCCTGGGAAATGCCCTGGATGACGCCGGTATCCTGGGTGGGAAAGAATCCTTTTGGGATCACCACATAGAGCAGGGCGGTGATGATAACCGTCACCACCGTCACCAGGAGGGTCAGCGTCTGGCGGTCCAGCACCCATTCCAGGGCCGTATCGTAGCGGGCGATCAGCCAATCGAAGCCTTCGCGGCTGTGACGTGCGAGAAACGATTCCTTGCTTTTATCCACTCGGCGCAGGATGCGCGCGCACATCATGGGCACCAGGGTGAGCGAGACCACGGCCGAGAACAGGATGGTGACCGAGAGCGTGATGGCGAATTCACGGAATAGCCGCCCCACCACGTCACCCATGAACAGCAACGGAATCAAAACGGCGATCAGCGAGACAGTGAGCGAAACGATGGTGAAGCCGACCTGCCCCGAGCCGCGCAGTGCTGCCTCCATCGGTCGCATCCCCTCCTCGATGTAGCGCGAGATGTTCTCGATCATGACGATGGCATCGTCGACGACGAAGCCGGTCGCGATCGTCAGCGCCATGAGCGAGAGGTTGTCGATGCTGAACCCCATCAGATACATGGCGCCTAGCGTGCCGACGAGGGAGAGCGGCACCGACAGGCTGGGAATGATGGTGGCGCGCAGGCTGCGCAGGAAGAGATACATCACCAGCACCACCAGGCAGACGGCGAGGCCAAGCTCGAATTCCACATCGCGCACGGAGGCGCGGATGGTGACGGTGCGGTCGGTCGTCACCGCGACGTCGATGGCGGCAGGCAGTGACGATTGCAAATCGGGCAGTAGCGCCTTGATGCGGTCCACCACCTCGATCACGTTGGCGCCGGGCTGGCGCTGGATATTCAGGATCACTGCGGGTGTGGTGTTCTGCCAGGCAGCGAGCTTGTTGTTCTCCGCACCATCGGCGACCTGGGCGACGTCGCGCAGATGGACCGGCGCGCCGTTTTTGTAAGCGATCACCAGGTCGAGATAGTCGCGGGTATTCTGCAGCTGGTCGTTGGCGTTGATCGTATAGGCGCGCGAGGGCCCGTCGAAATTGCCCTTCGGCGTATTCACATTGGCGTTGGCGATGGTGCTGCGCAGATCGTCGAGGTTGAGGCCGTAGGCGGCGAGCGCGCGGGGATTGGCCTGGATGCGCACGGCGGGACGCTGGCCGCCGCTGATGCTGACCAGGCCGACGCCGGCGATCTGCGAAATCT
>CAZQLF010000016.1:0-7022 GCA_964594035.1 uncultured Rhodospirillaceae bacterium
ATAATGGCCGAGCCAACTCGAGAGTTCGCGATACGTTGCTGTGTATGTCGCGGCAAGATAGCGCTGGGCCAGAACGTCGCCCACGAGGCGGTGGTCGTTCAGCCAGCCCATCATCAGTTCCGCCTCGCGGAAGCGTCCCTTGCGCTGCAGATCGAAGATCTGGCGATAACGGTTGGCGTCGTCGATTTCCAAGGGCTGGGTGATGGCGGAGAAGCCGAACACCTGGTCGGGGTTGGCCGGCAAGGCCGCTGTCTCGCCTCGGCCGGCGGTTGACCGAGCGGCCGGAATCGGCGTGATTGAGGACGCTTCCGGACGTAGCAGAGGCACACCTGCCTGTTGTGCATTTGCACAATCGGCACCAGCCGCCAAGGCCGCTACAACCAGAATTAGTCCCCAAATCAGAGGCACCCTCCGGCCCGGCCGGAGGTCGTTCATCAATGCTTTCTTCATGATCTGGGGCGGTCTTACACGACCAAAAACGGCCCGGCAACCCCAAATGTCAAATAGCTACTCTAGATATGGTAGGTCGATAACCTCCGAACACAATATCTAGGAAATTTGGAGTTCCACCATTTTTTGTTCCAGCCTGAGAAGGTCTCGCCATGCGGCCCGTTTCTGGGCCGAGGAGCGCAGCAGGAAGGCTGGATGGAAGATGGGCATCGCCGGTATGGGCGCCGCCAGTCCCGGCGTCTGATAGTCGTACCAGCGCCCGTGGGAACGGCTGATTCCCTCGCCGCGATGGAGCAGTGCCTCGGTCGATGGACCCCCGACGGTGACCAGCAGGGCTGGCGCCACCAGTTCGATATGGCGGGCGATGAAGGGCTGACAGGCGGCCACCTCGTCCGAGGTCGGCGTGCGGTTGCCAGGCGGGCGCCAGTAGAGAATGTTGGTGATGTAGAACCTGGTCCGATCCAGTCCGATCCAGCCGAGCATCTTGTCCAGGAGTTGCCCGCTGACTCCGACGAAGGGTTTGCCGGCGCGATCTTCATCGGCCCCGGGTGCCTCGCCCACGAACATGATGCGTGCTGCGGGATTGCCGTCGCCGAAGACGAGGTTGGTTGCCGTCTTCTTGAGGGCGCAGCCATCGAAGGCGGCGAGCGCCTCGGCCAGCTCCTCGAGCGTCGTGGCGGCATTCGCCAGTTCGCGCGCGGTTGCCGCGGCGGGCGATGGTGCTTGGGCTGGCGCCGGGGTTGCCGGGCGGGTAGCGGGAGGTTTCGCCGGGGCGCGCGCCGGGGCCGGCATCAGCGCTGTTGGTGCGAGCGCTGCTTCGCTCAACTGGGCAGGTGCCGATTTCGGCGCAGGGGCAAAGGCCTGTGGCACCGTAGCGGCCCGAGGTGCGGCGGAAGATTTGTAGCGGTCGATCGGCGCAGCCTCGATTGCCTCATCGGCGCCGGCCTCAACCTGCCAGGCGAGCAGGGCCGCGATGGTGCTGAGGTCGTCGGGCGAGGTGGGCATCGTCAAAATTTACCCCGCATTCCGAAGATTGTCTGCCGCTCCAAGATGGATGGCCGGGTGAGGCCCGGCCATGACGGATGAGAGGAGGCGCTGTCCCTCGCCAATTCCGCTTCCGTCGTACTCGGGCTTGACCCGAGCATCCACCTTCCCCGCGAGAAGGGGGGGTGGCATTGATTGTGACTGAACTTCCCTTGTGATCCCCGCTGCCTCTGCGATAGATCATGGCGAGCGGAAAAGCGGCGGAGTTGGGCGCGATGGAACGGGAATCGATGAGCTATGACGTGGTCGTGGTCGGCGGCGGCCCTTCGGGCCTGGCGGCGGCGATCCGCCTGAAGCAGCTGGCAGCCCAGGGCGGGCACGAGGCTTCCGTCTGCGTCATCGAGAAGGGGGCCGAGATAGGTGCCCATATCCTGTCCGGCGCGGTGATCGAACCCCGTGCCCTGAACGAGCTGATCCCGGACTGGAAGGATAAGGGAGCACCCCTCGTCACCCCGGCGACCGACGACAACTTCGTGTATCTGACGGCTAAACACGCCGTGCGCCTGCCCACGCCCCCGCAGATGAAGAACCACGGCAATTACGTGGCGAGCTTGGGCAATCTCTGCCGGTGGCTCGCCACCCAGGCCGAGGAGTTGGGCGTGGAGATCTATCCGGGTTTCGCCGCCGCCGAGGTTCTTTACGACGAGGCCGGCAGGGTAAAGGGGGTTGCCACCGGCGATATGGGCATTGGCAAGGATGGCCAGCCGACCGCCAATTTCCAGCCGGGTGTCGAGCTGCATGGCCGCTACACGTTGTTCGCCGAGGGTTGCCGCGGCTCGCTCACCAAGACGCTGTTCGAGCGCTTCGACTTGCGCAAGGGCGTCGATCCGCAGACTTTCGCCATCGGCATTAAGGAGCTGTGGGAGATCGAGCCGTCCAAGCATCAGCCGGGGCGTATCGTACACACCATCGGCTGGCCGCTGCCGAGCGACACCTATGGCGGCACCTTCCTCTATCACCTGGAGAACAACCAGGTGTTCGTGGGCCTCGTCGTCGGCCTCGACTACAGCAATCCCTGGCTCAGCCCCTTCGAGGAATTCCAGCGCTTCAAGAACCACCCGAAAGTGCGCCCGCTGTTCGAGGGCGGGCGGCGCATTGCCTATGGCGCCCGCGCGCTGAACGAAGGCGGCTTCCAATCCATCCCCAAGCTGGTCTTCCCCGGCGGCGCTCTCATCGGCTGCACGGCGGGGTTCATGAATGTGCCGAAGATCAAGGGCAGTCACACGGCGATGAAGACGGGCATGCTCGCCGCCGAAGCCGCCTATGAGGCCCTGGGACGCGAGGGCGTCGAGCTCGATGCATATCCGGCCGCGCTCAAGAAAAGCTGGGTCTGGTCCGAACTCAAATCCGTGCGCAATGTCAGGCCCAATTTCCATCTCGGTCTTTATGGCGGCCTGTTGGGTTCGGCCGTCGATACGTATCTCTTGCGCGGCCATGCGCCATGGACGCTTCATCACACGCCCGACTACGGCAAGCTGATGAAGGCCAATGAGGCGATGCCGATCGATTATCCCAAACCCGATGGCGTGGTCTCATTCGACCGGCTTTCCTCCGTTTTCCTCTCCGCCACCAATCACGAGGAAAACCAGCCAGCCCATCTGAAGCTCAAGGATCCGTCCGTGGCCATCGACGTGAACCTCGCCCTCTATGAGGCGCCGGAGCAGCGCTATTGCCCGGCGGGGGTCTATGAAATCGTCCGCGATATTGACGGGTTGAATCCGCGCCTGCAGATCAACGCCCAGAACTGCGTGCATTGCAAAACCTGTGATATCAAGGACCCGACCCAGAACATCAACTGGGTGGTGCCGGAAGGCGGCGGAGGCCCCAACTATCCCAATATGTAGGATTGAAGGTATTGCGGGATGGGTGGCGCCGG
The DNA here is from genome assembly GCA_964594035.1 of uncultured Rhodospirillaceae bacterium. GTDB lineage: Bacteria > Pseudomonadota > Alphaproteobacteria > Dongiales > Dongiaceae > DASXQK01. The sequence goes on from CAZQLF010000016.1 coordinate 3,371, forward strand.
GCGGCTCGTTGCTCTATCCTTGCTCCTTCAGCAAAACACCCGATGTTTCAAGCGCTACCGGAGCGATGGACCGTGCTCAAGTTGCTTCTGCCTAAAGTAACCGACCGAAATCTGAAGATCGCCAATCTGAAAGTCGCCGCTGGGGCCACCCTGGGGGTGGCACTGATGGCGGGACTGGCGCTCGGTGCCAACATACCCAGCGATGAAGGCCTGTCGCCCTCGCCCCTCGGCCATTACCTCGCCAGCCGCCATGCGCAGCAGATCCACGATCTGCCGGCCGCCGCCGATTTTCTGGATTTCGCGCTGGATGCCGATCCCGACAACCCGCAGCTGCTCGATACCAGCTTCAACCTGTTGATGAGTTCTGGGCGCACCGACGAAGCGCTGAAGATGGCCAAGCGCATGGAGGCGGCCGGGAAGGTGGGCACGCTGACGCGCATTGCACTTGCCATCGACAAGGCGAAAGCCAAGGACTACGCCGCCGCCGACGCCTATGTCGCCGGCATCAAGGGCGAGGGGCTGGAGCGTTTCCTGACGCCGATGCTGCGCTCCTGGACCCTTCTGAAAGTGAAGGGTGTCGATGACGCTGCGAAGGCGCTGACACCTCTCGGCAGCGTCAATGGCTTCGAACCGCTCTACGAGCTGCAGCTGGCCCTGCTCTACGACGCCGCCAAGAAGCCGGAGGAAGCGGCCAAGCACTACGACAAGGCGGTCGATGCGGCGACCGACGCGACGTTCCCGATGATCCAGCTGGCCGCCAACTTCAAACTGCGCCAGGGCGACCGCAAGGCTGCCGAAGCGCTTTATGCCACGTTCGAGAAGACCCATCCGCGCAGCCTGCTGACCGCACCGCTGCGCAAGCAGCTGGCGTCCGGCGGCAAACCAGCCCCCATCGTTGTGACGCCCGCCGACGGCATGGCGGAGGCGCTGTTCAATCTGGCGGTGCTGCTGCAGGGCGAGAATTCCAACGACGTCGCGCTGCTCGTGGCGCGGCTGGCGGTGGAAGGGCGGCCCGACGATTCGCTGTTCACCGTGCTGCTCGCCGATGTGCTCGATGCGCAAAACCATCCCGAGGATGCACTCGCGCTTTACCGCAAGGTCCCGCCGGATTCGCCCTATGGCTGGCAGGCGCAGATCAAGGTCGGCGAGGAACTGCACAAGACCGGCAACGATGACGAAGCCATCACCTGGCTGCAGAAGCTGGTGGATAGCCGCACCGAACGGCCGGAGGCAGCATCCCAGCTTGGCGACATCCTGCGCGCCGGCAAGCGTTTCACCGAAGCCGCCAAAGCCTATGACACGGCGATCGCCCGCCTGCCGAAGCCACAGCCGGGGGACTGGTCGGTTTTCTATTTCCGCGGCATCGCGCTGGAGCGCAGCGGCAACTGGACCAAGGCGGAGGGCGACTTCAAGAAGGCCCTCGAGCTGCAGCCCGACCAGCCTTATGTGCTGAACTATCTGGGCTACACCTGGGTCGATCGCGGCGTGCATCTCGACGAAGCCATCGCCATGCTGCAGAAGGCGATCCAGCAAAAGCCCGATGACGGCTTCATCATCGACAGTCTCGCCTGGGCCTACTACCGGCTGAAGCAGTACGACAAGGCGGTCATCTATCAGGAGAAGGCGATCTCGCTGGAGCCGGGCGATCCGGTGCTGAACGACCATCTGGGCGACATCTACTGGAAGGTCGGCCGCCACAACGAGGCACGCTTCCAGTGGCAGCGCGCTCTCGCTTTCAAGCCCGATGCGGATCAGGTGAAGCCCATTGAGGCGAAGCTGCAGCACGGGCTGGATGCAGCCGGCGGCTGAGCCGCGTTCGCTTCGTACAATGACCGCCGCTCTTCGCCTGACGGCGCGGGCCAAAATCAATCTTTACCTGCATGTCACCGGCCGGCGGGCCGACGGCTATCATTTGATGGATAGCCTGGTCTGCTTCGCCGAGCTGGGCGATGAACTCAGCATCACGCCGGCGCCCGAGCTTGCACTCTCAGTCGATGGCCCCTTTGCTCCGTCACTGACGGGTGCCGACAATCTCGTGCTGCGCGCCGCCCGCCTGGTCGATGCCAATCGCGGTGCGGCTCTCCATCTCAACAAGCAGCTGCCGGTGGCGGCGGGAATCGGCGGCGGTTCATCCGATGCCGCCGCCGCCCTCATCGGACTTTCGCAGCTGTGGGAATTGCCCCTGCCTTCGGCCGCGCAGGTGTTGTCGCTGGGGGCGGATCTGCCGGTGTGCCTGTCAGGCGGGCCGACCTTTGTCGGCGGCATCGGCGAAGATCTTCAGGCGGCACCACCGCTGCCACCCACGGCATTGCTGCTGGCCAATCCCCGCCGCCCGCTGCCGACCATCGAGGTCTTCCGTGGTTATGCGAAGACGGGGTGCGGCTTCTCCAAAAGTGCGCGCTGGAACCACGTGCCGCAGGATGCTGCGGCGTTGGCGGAACTGCTGCGCGAGCGTGGCAACGATCTGACCGAAGCGGCAGTTGCGCAAGCACCCGAGATCGGCGATCTGCTGGATGCGATCGCGCGCGCGCCGGGTTGCCTGCTGGCCCGCATGTCGGGAAGTGGGGCCAGCTGCTTCGGCCTGTTCGCGGCGGCCGATGTGGCGGCGAAAGCGGCCGCAGGCCTGCAGGTCGCTTCGCCCAATTGGTGGATCCGCGCGACCACCGTTGCTGCCGGTGGCGCCGTCGCCGGCTGAGCATCAGTTCGCGGGCGGGTTCGCCACGCTACGCAGTTCGTCGAGCAACGCCTGGCTCGGTTGGCCATCGACGTTCTCGCCCGCTGCTTCCTGATAGGCCTGAATGGCCGCGACCGTCGCGGGATCGAGCGTGCCGTCGATCGGCCCCGGATTGAAATCGAGCTTCTGCAAAAGCTGTTTCGTTTCGATGATCATGGCCTCTTCCGACATCGCGGCGGGTGCTTCGGGCGGCGCTTCTTCCTGATGGCCCGGAATCAGCGCCTCGATCTTGGCGACGATCGGTTTCACCTTCTCGACGATCGGCGCGGTATAGGGCTCGGCCCAGGCGAGGAGCGGATCGAGCTTGCCCGCGCGCCAGAGGAAATAACCGCCGCCGGCGAGGATCAGCAGGATCAGCAGCAGGAAGAGGCAGCCGCCGCCTCGCTTGCGCGGCGGCGGACCGTTCAATTCGGCGAGACGGTCGGCGGAGCGGGCCGCAAGCGCGGGCGCGCTGGGCCGCGGTGCAGGCTTTTTGGGCGGCTGGGCTGCCGCTGATTTAGGAGTCGGGGACGGCGGCGCCGGCGGATCGACCAACCGCGGCGGTTCGTGATGGTTCGGGTCGTCATAGGTCGGCTCGTCGGGCGGGGCATCACCCAGGACCGGCTCTTCACGCTCCTCGGACCCCGGCGTTGGCGCGGCCGGTTCCGGCGGCATGGGTTTGTTGGCTGAGGCGGGACGGGCCGGCTGAACTTTTGGGGTTGGTCCGGGCGCTGCTTGCGACGGCGGTGTTTGACCCGGTGGCGTTTCACTCGGCGACGGTTTAGCCGGCGGCGCTTGGCTGGCCAGGACCTGGCCTATTGGCGGCGTCACGATCAGGAAGGGCCCGCGCGCCGGCGAACCCGGTGCCGGGTTCCCAGGTTTGGCCCCCCCCGGTTTTCCCTTTCCCGGTTTTCCATTGTCCGAAATTCCCCGGTACCC
>CAZQLF010000016.1:7032-14805 GCA_964594035.1 uncultured Rhodospirillaceae bacterium
GGTTGGGTTTTTCAGCTCCCGCCGGGGTGCCCATGGGGTCGGGTGGGCCGGGTTCGCCGGCAGCCGGTTCGGGCGGATTTGGCTTGTTGGCGGATGCGGGACGGGCCGGCTGAATTTTTGCAGGTGACGTTGGTTGCGGCGCTGCCTGCGGCGGCGGTGTTTGCCCCGGTGGCGTTTCACTCGGCAGCGGTTTAGGCGCCGCCGCCTGGTTGGCCAGGACCTGGCCTATCGGCGGCGTGACGATCAGAAAGGGCCCACGAGCCGGCGAACCCGGTGCCGGGTTCGCAGGTTTGGCCCCATCCGGTTTACCATTTCCCGGTTTGCCTTTACCCGGTTTGCCGTCTCCCGTATTGCCCGGATCGCTCGCCATTGCTGCCCCTTGAACCCGCTCAGCGCCGCCCTGTCTCGCGCCAAATAATGGCAGCCACCCCGCGGCGGCCTCAATGTAGCCTCTCGGCTCCGAGACTTCCACCCGCTGGCGAAATCGGTTACGGTCGCCGCCCTGACGGCCGGGCCCTAAGCATCGGCGCCCACTGAAAAATTCGACAACAAGGCACGTAGCGGATCATGGCGGAGAAGGTCGCACTCATTACCGGCATCACCGGCCAGGACGGCGCATATCTCGCGGCCCTTCTGCTCTCCAAAGGCTATGTCGTCCACGGCGTGAAACGCCGCTCCTCCTCCTTCAATACCGGCCGTGTCGACTATCTCTATGTCGACAGCCACGAGAAGGGCGTGAAGTTCTTCCTGCATCATGGCGATCTGACGGATTCGACCAACCTCATCCGCCTCGTCCAGGAATCCCAGCCCGACGAGATCTATAATCTCGCGGCCCAAAGCCATGTTGCGGTGAGCTTCGAGACGCCGGAATACACGGCCAACGCCGACGCGCTTGGCACGCTGCGGCTGCTCGAGGCGATCCGCATCCTGAAGCGCGAGAACGTGACGCGCTTCTACCAGGCCTCCACATCGGAGCTTTATGGCAGCGCGCCAGCCCCGCAGAGCGAGACCACGCCCTTCATGCCGCGCAGCCCCTATGCGGTGGCCAAGCTCTACGGCTACTGGATCACAGTGAACTACCGCGAGGCCTATGGCATGCATGCCTCGAACGGGATCCTGTTCAACCATGAGGGCCCGACCCGCGGCGAGACCTTCGTCACCCGCAAGATCACCCGCGCCGTGGCGGCGATCCATCAGGGATTCCAGTCGCGGTTGTATTTGGGCAATCTCGATGCCAAGCGCGACTGGGGCCATGCGCGCGACTATGTCGAAGCCATGTATCTCATCATGCAGCAGTCCACGCCCGACGATTACGTCGTGGCGACCGGCGAGACCCACACGGTGCGCGAATTCGTCGAACTCGCCTTCGCGGAAGTCGGACGCAAGATCGCCTGGCGCGGTGCCGGAACGCAGGAGCAGGGCGTGGATAGCAAGAGCGGCGAGGTCCTGGTCTCGGTCGACCCGCGCTATTTCCGCCCGACGGAAGTCGATTTCCTGCTGGGCGATCCGAGCAAGGCCCGCAAGAAACTCGGCTGGACTCACAAAATCAGTTTCCGTCAGCTCGTTTCGGAACGGATTGCGGCCGAACTCAAGACCATGGGCGGGGGGCATGAGGGCCAGCGCCGCGAGCCCTAAGGGTTTCGAGCTTGCCGGCCGGCGGGTTTTCGTTGCCGGGCATCGCGGCATGGTGGGGAGTGCCATCGTGCGGCGTCTGGCGGGCGAGGGCTGCACCACGTTGACGGCCGGGCGCGCGGAGGTGGATCTTCGCCGCCAGCAGCCTGTCGATGACTGGATGAAGGCGCAGAAACCTGACGTGGTGATCATTGCCGCGGCGACGGTGGGCGGCATCCTCGCCAATGCCAGCCGGCCGGCCGAATTCCTCTACGACAATCTCGCCATTGCCGCGAACCTCATCGAAGCCTCCTACCGCAACAAGGCAGCGAAGGTTCTCTTCCTGGGATCGTCCTGCATTTATCCCAAGTTCGCCCCGCAGCCGATGACCGAGGATGCGCTGCTGACCGGGCCGCTGGAGCCGACCAACGAGTGGTATGCCGTCGCCAAGATCGCCGGCATCAAGCTCTGCCAGGCCTATCGCAAGCAATATGGTTGCGACTACATCTCGGCCATGCCGACCAACCTCTACGGGCCCGGCGACAATTTCGACCTAACCTCGAGCCATGTCGTGCCGGCCTTGATGCGCAAGATCGACGCCGCCAAGCGATCGGGCGCGCCGACGGTGGAGATCTGGGGCAGCGGCACGCCCAAGCGCGAATTCCTCTATGTCGATGACCTGGCCGATGCCTGCGTCTTCCTGCTGAAGAACTACAACGGCTATGACCACATCAATGTCGGCACCGGCGAGGACCTCACGATCCGCGAACTGGCGGAGACGATCGCCCGCGCGGTCGGTTATTCGGGCGGCTTCGCCTATGACCGCAGCAAGCCGGACGGAACGCCGCGCAAGCTGATGGATGTCTCGCGGCTCGCGGCGCTTGGCTGGCGCGCCTCCACCAGCCTGAGGGATGGGCTGAAGCTCAGCTACGACTGGTATCTCGCCAACCGCCGCGACGCGGCTTAAGGCTCACACCGCCGCGAACTTGCGCTCCAGGTGACGGAAGAAGGCCTCCGCGTCGAGCCCCTTGCCGGTCGCCATCTTCACAATCTTTTCCGCCGAATGGCGATGGCCCACCTCATGCACATGGTGGCGCAGCCATGCCAGCAACCCAGCGAATGAACCGTGCCGGATTTCGTCCTGCAGCGGATGGCTGCATTCATAGGTTTCCGCAAGCTGGGCGGCATAGAGGCTGCCCAGCGTGTAGGTCGGGAAGTAACCGAACATGCCAAGCGACCAATGCACGTCTTGCAAGACGCCCTCCCGGGCGTTGACTGGCCTCACACCGATGAGGGCGCCGCTGCGCTCGTTCCACGCCGCCGGCAGATCGGCGAGCGAAACCTGGCCCGAGATCAGGGCCAGTTCGAGCTCATAGCGCAGAAGTATATGCAGGTGATACGTCATCTCATCGGCGCCGACGCGGGTTGCCCCCGGCCGCACGATATTGACTGCACGATGGAAGGCGGCCGCATCGAGCCCGTCTGCCGCCTGCGGGAACAGATCTCGGATCGCCGGCAACCAGTGCTCCCAGAAGGCGAGGCTGCGCCCGACATGGTTCTCCCACAGCCGCGACTGGGATTCATGCAGCCCCATGCTGGGCCCTTCGCCCAGCAGTGAATCCCGGTCTGTCTCGAGATAACCCTGGTCATAAAGTCCGTGGCCGCCTTCATGCAGGCTTGCCATGACGGCCGCGGTCAGATCGTCCTCACGAATGCGGATGGTTAGGCGCACATCGTCGGATCCAGCCTTTAAGGTGAAGGGATGGGTGGAGCGATCGAGCCGCCCGCGTTCGAATTCGAAGCCGATCTGGCCCAGCATTCTGCGGCAAAGCTCCCATTGGCCGCTTTCGGCGAACTGCCGGCCCTTCAGCCTGCCGTCGGCGCCGGCGGATTTCTCCGATAGTTCGCGCACCAGCGGCACCAGCCGCGTGCGCAACCCGTTCAGCACCGGCTCGAGCGCCGTGCGTGTCATGCCGTGCTCGTATTCCTCCAGCAGGGCATCATAAGGATCGACACCCCTGGCCAGTGCCTGCGCGCGTTCGCGCACCAGATCGAGCAACTCCCTGAAGGCGGGCGCAAACTGCGCATAGTCGTTCGCGGCGCGCGCGCTTTCCCAGGCGCCCAGGGATTGCGTCTTGGCCGTGGCGAAGGCGCGCACCAGCCCTTCGGGCAGCGCCATGGCGTTACGCCTCAGGCGCCGGATCAGGGTGATTTCGCGATGCCAGGCGATGTCGTGGGGGTGCTGCACCGCCACTTCTTCCACCAGATCGCCCAGCCGGTCGGACGTCAGCAGATGGTGGCGCAGTGCTTCCAGCGTGGCGAGCTGTTCGCCGCGCTGGCGCCGCCCGGCATTGGGCAGCATGGTCTCGCCATCCCAATCCAGCAGCCCGATGGTCTGGTCGAGATGGCGCAATTCGGCGATCTCGCCGCGAAGCTCCTCCTCGGCTTCCGGTCCGCGCCCTAGCGAGCGCTTGGGAATGCGCAGCTCATTGGGTGGATGGGCGACGAGCAGGGCTGCGAGACCGCCATGCTGCGCCACGTTCACCACCTGCTTCTGCGAGACGCGGCACAGCACGCCAAGGCCGTTTTCCGTCGGCGCAAAGCCCATGACGGCATGGAAGGGCTCGCCGAGCACGCGCGTATCGGGACCGACCACGGGAAAATCATGGACCGGCAGGCGTGTTGCCTGCTGGACCACCCAAGAGTTCTCCGGATCGGTGGCGAACCCGTTGGCCTCGTTCAGCAGACTCTCCCACTCGCCCGCCGCCGATGCCGCGCCCAGCACCACGCCCGTGCCGCCATAGCCGCGGTTGGGTTTCAGCACCAGCTGCTCGCGATGCTCGCGGATGTATTCCAGCAGATCGCCCTCGCGGCCATGGGGCAGTGTCGTCTTTCGGTCGCTGACCACGCGCGTCCACAAGACGTGACGACGGAACAGCCGGCATTCATCGGAACTGAAATAGCGCTCGGCGATGGAGGCGTCGGTCAAAATCTCCCAGCAGCTCTTGTGGTCGAAATCGCCGACAAAGGAAGAGACGACCCGGTTCTGGCGGAAAGCCAGGCGCATGGCCGCCAACGGCTTGCCCAGTTCCGCCTCGAGCGCTGCAAGCTCGCGCAACTCATAGTCGCGATAGACCACGTCGACACGCACATCTTCGTAATAGACCTCCTCGCCCTCCAGGCGCAGCTCGCGCGGATCGGCATGGGCAATCACGACGCCGTGGGTTTCCGTCAGGAATCGGGCCAGCACCGATTGCTCGTTCGGCCCGTCATGGACGTATTTCGGTTCGACCAGGCAGAGCTGGGAAGAGGGCCGGCCCAGCGCGCGGGCGTGATCCATGAGCAATTGCAGGAACAGGATCCGCTGGTCGCGCGGCAATTCGATTGCGAGGCCGGTATCGTGGGCCAGCAAGGGCGGCACGATATGGCGCATGATCAGCTGCTCGGCGAGCGGCGCGAAATAGATGCCGCCGACGCCGGAGAGGTTTGGCTCCATGAACTGCAGGGAATCCTGCCAGCCGGCACCGGTGAAGTCGCAGACGGCATCAAGCCGTCCGTAAACCGGGTTCAGCCGCTGATGGGCCGGCGTCCAGCAATCCTTCAGAAACCGCTCTTCCGCCTCGCTGATGGCGAGGATGCGGCGGATGGCCGGGTCCTCCTGATACAGCTGCGGGGTGCGCTTGAGCGCCTCGGTCAGCGTCAGGCAAACGTGGTGCACATAGCTCAGCTGCTCCGGCATGGCGAGCAGGGGGCGCAGCATGATCCGCACCGCCTCCTCCTCGCCGTCATGCTCGTAGATGATGCGGTTGGCGAGCGCATCGGCGCGCAGCCGTTCTGCGACGCGCCGAAGCGCGGCATCGGACACGTCATGCGCGGCGCGGCGCACACGGCTGTCCAGGGTTGCGCCCGACAGGCCTATCCGTTCGGCGGGACTCAGGACCGGCTGCATGGCGGCGTTTATAGCAGGCGATTGCGACCGGCGCCCGCCGGTTGAATGGCCCTTGGTTGAAATCGCTGGGCCTTTCGGACTAAGTTGCGGCCCTTCCAGAAAGGCCGGCTGTTGGGGCGTAGCCAAGCGGTAAGGCAACGGGCTTTGGTCCCGTCATCCCAGGTTCGATCCCTGGCGCCCCAGCCAGATCGCTGCAAGCGAATAACCGATCCTGCGTTAACAGCCTGCGAGACGAATAACGCGCCCTTGGCTATCTTCGGGCCATGCGGCGGGTTGAAAACCAGGCAAGACAGCAGCGGCGGGAAATCCGCCGCGCGGCATCGGGCGGCGGCGGACAGGCGCCCTGGCGCAAGTTTCGCAACCCGCTGCCGCCGCTCGCGCTTCTGAGCGACGGCGAACTCGATCTCATCGACGATGTGGCGCTGCGTGTGCTCGAGGAACTCGGACTCGAATTCCAGAACCGCGAAAGCCTGGAGATCCTGGCGCGCCACGGGGCGGAGGTCGATCGATCCACCGGCATGGTGCGCTTCGCTCGCGGCCTGATCCGCGAACTCGTGGCGAAATCGCCGGCAAGCTTTCCCCTCTATTCGCGCAATCCGGATCGCATGCTGGATATCGGCGGCGATGCGGTGAACTTCGCGCCGGTGGGCGGGCCACCCAACGTCTCCGATCTCGATCGCGGCCGGCGTCCCGGCACCTACGAGGCGCAATGCGAGCTGGTCCGGCTGCATCAGAGCCTCAATTGTCTGCATCACGCGGGCTCCGCGGCGGTGGAGGCGATCGACCTGCCGGTGGAAAGCCGGCATCTCGATTACTACTGGGCGCAGCTCGTCTATTCCGATCGATGTTTCAACGCGCGCGGCATCGGCAAGCGACGCGTCGAGGATGCGATCGAGATGACGGCGATCGCCCGCAGCAGGCCGCGCGAGGCGCTGCTCGGCGAGCCCAGCCTGACCTGCGTCATCAATGTCAACTCGCCGCGCCGGGTCGATAACGAGCTGCTTGCCGGGCTGATGGCCATGGCTGATGCAGGGCAGGCGCTGATCGTCACCCCCTTCACGCTCGCCGGCGCCATGAGCCCGGTGACCATTGCCGGTTCGCTTGCCCAGCAGACGGCCGAGGCGCTGGGCGTCATCGCCTTTGCCCAGATGGTGCGCCCCGGTACGCCGGTGGTCTTCGGCGGATTCACCTCGAATGTGGATATGAAAAGCGGCGCGCCCGCCTTTGGTACGCCGGAATATGTGCGGGGCGTCATCATCGGCGGCCAGGTGGCGCGGCGCTGGAAGCTGCCCTACCGGTCGTCCAGCGTGACCTCGTCGAATGTCGTCGATACCCAGGCGGCGACGGAATCCATGATGTCGCTGTGGGCTGCGATCATGTCCCACGCTAATCTCATCATGCATGCCGCCGGCTGGCTGGAGGGCGGGCTGGTCGGCTGTTTCGAGAAGAGCATCATCGATGCCGACATGATCGCGGCGATGATGGCCTGGCTGCAGCCCCTTGACATGTCGGATGCGGCCCTGGGTTTCGAGGCCATCGCCGCCACGCCGCCCGGCGGGCATTTCTTCGGTGCCGCCCATACGCTGGCGCGGTTTGAGACCGCGTTTCACCAGTCGATGACCGCCGATCTCCGGCCCTTTCAGACCTGGGCCGAAGATGGGGCGAAAACAGCCACCCAACGGGCCAACCGTATCTGGAAATCCCTGCTGGCCAACTACGAACCACCGCCCATGGACCCGGCGGTGCGTGAGGCGCTGGACGACTTCATGGCGCGGCGCAAGCGCGAGATCGCGGCGGGGGTCAACCGGCCGGCGTAGACCCGCGCCTCCTCGCCCCCATCTTTCATGAGGGAGAGGATCGAGGTGAGGGGGTGTTCCTGCCGCACCCGGTCGCGCCATAATAGACTCTCACCCCAACCCTCTCCCGCAAGCAGGAGAGGGAGAAAAACAAGCGATGGCCCCCATGAACGGCGCAGAAAGTCTCGTCCGCACCCTTGTCGCCTGCGGTGTGGAGGTCAGCTTCACCAATCCCGGTACCTCGGAAATGCATTTCGTCGCCGCCCTCGACAAGGTGGAGGGCATGCGCTGCGTGCTGGGGCTGTTCGAGGGAGTGGTGACGGGGGCGGCCGACGGTTATGGCCGCATGCTGGGAAAGCCTGCAAGAACGCTGCTTCATCTCGGCCCCGGTCTCGCCAACGGCCTAGCCAATCTGCA
>CAZQLF010000017.1:0-8418 GCA_964594035.1 uncultured Rhodospirillaceae bacterium
TTCTTTTTGTTCGGGCTTATCTTCAGGAACGCCGGATCGAACTGGGCCCCGGTTCCAATATCGACGCCATGCACCTTGTAGGGCAGGCCCGTCTCCTCGAGCATGATGTGGACCTTGTGTCCATTGGGCGTGGGCCAGCTATAGGCTTCGATCATCGCTCTCTCCCTTGCCTTTCCTGCAATCATCCTAACGTAGACAATGGAGGCAGTGTTGGCACCCCTGCCCCGCGACAATTATGCTTGACGCAATTGGTATGCCTGACGCGATTTGCGGGGAGAATTGTATCGATGCAAGCAGGCAAGCTGGTTTGGACGTTGCTGATGGCGATTGCGCTGGGCGGCTGCTTCGCCGTGTCCGCTGCGCAGGCCCAGAGCGACGAAAATCGCAATCCCGTGGAGAATTCGCCGGCGGATCGTGCGCTTCAGGGTGCGCGCCTCGATGAGATCCGTCTGTCGATGAGAGACAGCTTTGCCACCCTTACGCAGTTGGTCGTGGTGACGTCCGATTGCGCGTTTCGAGGCGGCACCAGCGTCAACTACCGGCAGAATGTGAACAAGCTCGGCTTCACTCAGGATCTGCCCTTGGTCGGCCAGTTCTTCGTGCCAACGCCGCGCCAGGGCCAGCTCACCGAGGCGAACCAGCTCGGCCTTGCCTTCATCGACAATGGAACGCTGTTCGTCGACCTGCGCCGGAGCTATGGCCCGGCGAGCAGCGATCATTCGCTGTTACAGACATTGACCGGGGCACCCGCAAGCGCGAAGGGCGTGGCGTTCTCCGCCGGTGCCAATGCGCCCGCTTTCATCGCCTTCAGCGTGGTCAACCGCGACTTCCAGTACCAGGTGCCGATCGGGAATTTCACGGCGATCGCTGTCGACGGCACGGCCTGTACACCGGGCGTCATGACGCGCCTGCCGCCGCTGGGCGCGCTGTTTGCGCAACCCGTCGGCACGGCCCACAACCTGAACGGTCAGCTGATCGTGCTGATCAAGCCCAGCATCATCGCCGGGTACTGAAGCTAGGCGGCGAGCCTAGTTCGCGAGCTTCTTCTTCAGGAGCTCGTTCAGCATGGCCGGGTTCGCCTTGCCGCCGGTCGCCTTCATGATCTGGCCGATGAAGAAGCCGAACAGCTTCTCCTTGCCCGAGCGATACTCGGCGACCTTGTCGGCGTTTGCGGCAAGCACCTGATCGATGGCCGATTCGATCGGGCCCGTATCGGTCACTTGGCGCAGACCCTTTTTCTCCACGATCTCCGCAGCCGGCATGCGGCTCGCCACCATCTCGGCGAAGACATCCTTGGCGATGCGCCCGGAGATCGTGTTGTTGGCAATCAGGTCGACAAGGCCACCGAGATCGGCTGCCGAAACCGGCGAGCTCGTGATCTCGAGCCCGGCCTTGTTCAGCGCCCCGAACAATTCGGAGATGGTCCAGTTCGCGGCGAGCTTGGCATCACGCCCGCGCGCCACCTCCTCGTAGAATCCGGCCGTCTCCTTGTCCGCGACCAGCACGCCGGCGTCATAGGCCGAAAGCCCGTAATCCTTGATGAAGCGCGCCTTCCTGGTGTCGGGCAGCTCCGGCAATCCGGCGCGAAGCCGATCCACCCAGGCTGCATCGAGATCGAGCGGCAGCAGATCCGGATCGGGGAAATAGCGATAGTCATGCGCGTTTTCCTTGCTGCGCATGGTCCGCGTCACGCCGCGGCCGGAATCGAACAGGCGCGTCTCCTGGTCGATGCTGCCACCCTTTTCCAGGACCTCGATCTGCCGGCGCGCCTCGTACTCGATCGCCTGCTGGACGAAGCGGATGGAGTTGACGTTCTTGATCTCGCAGCGCGTGCCCAGCGCCTCGCCCGGCCGGCGCACCGAGACGTTGACGTCGCAGCGCATGCTGCCCTCATCCATGTTGCCGTCGCAGGTGCCGAGATAGCGCAGGATCGAGCGCAGCTTGCGCAGGTAGGCCGCCGCTTCTTCCGATGAGCGCATGTCGGGCTCGGAGACGATCTCCATGAGCGCCACGCCAGAGCGGTTGAGATCGACGAAGGTCTTGGCCGGATGCTGATCATGCAGGCTCTTGCCTGCATCCTGCTCCAGATGCAGCCGGGTGATACCGACATCGCGCGAGCGCCCATCCGGAAGGTCGATGGTGATCGTGCCCTTGCCGACGATGGGCTGCAGATACTGGGAGATCTGATAGCCGGCCGGCAGATCGGCGTAGAAATAGTTCTTCCGGTCGAAGACGGAGCGCGGGTTGATCTGCGCGTTCAGGCCGAGGCCGGTCTTCACCGCCTGCTCGACGCAATACCCGTTGATCACCGGCAGCATGCCGGGAAATGCCGCGTCGACGAAGCTCACCTGCGTGTTCGGCTCGGCGCCGAACGCGGTCGCCGCACCTGAGAACAGCTTGGAGTTGGAAATCACCTGGGCATGGACCTCGAGACCCAGCACGATCTCCCACGGTCCGTTATGGCCTTCAATGTAATCGCTCATGGCTCTGTTCCCCGATCTCAATTGCCAGGTCGGGCGGTGAAGTTCGCGGCACGTTCGATCGTGCGGGCAATGCGCAGCAGCATCGCCTCATCGAAGGCGCGGCCGATCAGCTGCAGGCCCAGCGGCAGCCCATCCGCCGTCAGTCCCGCCGGCACCGAGATGCCCGGCAAGCCCGCGAGGTTCACCGGCACCGTGAACACGTCATTCAAATACATGGCGATCGGATCGTCGCTGCGCTCACCGATGGGAAATGCTGCCGTCGGTGTTGCCGGCGTCAGGATCGCATCGACCTTTTTATAGGCCTCGGTGAAGTCGCGCAGGATCAGGCTGCGCAACCGCTGGGCTTTCAGATAATAGGCGTCGTAGTAGCCGGCCGAGAGCACGTAGGTGCCGATCAGCACGCGGCGCTTCACCTCGGCCCCGAAACCTTCGGCCCGGGTGTTCTCATACATCTCGTCCAGCGTGGCACCGGGCACGCGCAAGCCGAAACGCACGCCGTCATAACGGGCGAGGTTCGAGGAGGCTTCCGCCGGCGCGATGATGTAATAGGTCGGCAGCGCGAACTTGGTATGAGGCAGCGAGATATCGACCATCTCCGCACCCCCCGCCTTCAGCCAATCGATGCCGCTGCTCCACAGCTTTTCGATTGCCGCATCCATGCCATCGACGCGGTACTCCTTGGGAATACCGATCTTCAGGCCCTTCACGCCGCCATCGAGCCCGGCGCGGTAATCGGGCACGGGCAGATCGACCGAGGTCGAATCCTTCGGATCGTGGCCAGCCATGACCTGCATCAGCAGAGCGGTATCCTCCACCGTGCGGGCCAGAGGGCCCGCCTGGTCGAGCGAGGAGGCAAACGCGACAATGCCCCAGCGCGAGCAGCGGCCATAGGTCGGCTTCAGCCCCACCAGGCCCGTGAACGCCGCGGGCTGGCGGATGGAGCCGCCGGTATCCGTGCCGGTCGCCCCCATGGCGATGCGCGCGGAGACGGCCGCGACCGACCCGCCGGAGGAGCCGCCCGGAACCAGGTCGCGATTCTCGCCGCGCCGGCGCCAGGGATTTTTCACATTGCCGTGGTAGCTGGTGGTGTTGGACGAGCCCATAGCGAACTCGTCCATGTTCAGCTTGCCCAGCATCACCGCACCAGCACGCCAGAGCTGCGCCGTGACCGTCGATTCATAGGGCGGCTTGAACCCGTCGAGGATGTGCGAGCCGGCCGTGGTCTGCACGCCGTCGGTGCAGAACAGATCCTTGATGCCAAGCGGAATGCCTTCCAGCGGCCCCACCTCGCCCCTGGCGCGGCGTGCGTCGGATTCCGCGGCCATCCTGCGGGCTTTGTCGGGCGTCTCGGTGACATAGGCGTTCAGCCCGCGCTGGACCGCCATGGCCGCGATATGCGCTTCGGTCAGTTCCTTGGAACTGATCTTCTTCTTCGCCAACCCATCGAGTGCCGAAGTGATGGTGAGATCGTTGAGCGCGCTCATCACTCCACCACCTTGGGCACGGTGAAAAAGGCATGGGCCGGCTCCGGCGCGTTGGCCAGGATCGCCTCCTGCTTGCCGCCATCGTTCACCACATCGCTCCGCTCTGGCAAATTGCGCGCAACCACGCTCGCCATCGGCTCGACGCCCGAGGTGTCGACCTCATTGAGCTGCTCGACCCAGGCCAGGATATTGTTCAGATCGCCGACGAGCGCCTCGGCTTGCTCATCGCTTACCCGAATACGGGCAAGCGTGGCGATATGCCGGACGGCGGCGCGGTCCAATGACATGGTCCTGTTCCTTTAAGAGGCCTCAAAAGGCCGGGCTAAAGCGGCGCGGAACCTAGCAAAGCGGCTTTTGCCCTGCAACTGGCGGGGCGTCGAAGGCCGTTGGCCCTCAGTGGTGGGAAATCCCGCGCCAGAGGGTATAGATGCCGAAGCCAATGACCAGTGCAGCGGAGGCCCGGCGGATCCAGCGCAACACCGGCTCGTCCACCCGGTGGCGCACGACACCGATGCCGATGGCCAGACACAGCCACCAGATGGCCGAGCCGGCGAAGACGCCCGCCACCAGGACGCCGGCGGCGCCGTAATCGCCACTGGCGGCCGAAATATTGATGGCGGCGAAGATGGCAATGAAGGAAAGAACCGTGGTCGGGTTGGCGAGTGTCAGCATGAAGGTGCCGAGGAAGACCCCGACCAGGCCGAACGCCGAATTGCTCGGCCGCACGGGTATCGCCATGGGTCTCGCGAGGATCACGCGGAGCCCCAGCAGGCAGAGCAGCACGCCGCCACCGATCGCGATCTGGTAGCGGTGGTCCATCAGGAAATTCTCGATCAGGCTGAGGCTGAAGGCAGCGATGGAGCCATAGAGCGTATCGGCCGCCGCGGCCCCCAGGCCCGAGGCGGAGCCGGCAAGCCAGCCGCCAGTCAAAGCCCGCTGGATGCAGAGCAAAGCCACGGGCCCGACCGGCGCAGCGATCGCAATACCCACCGCCAGCCCTTTGATGAGCAAATCGATGTCGACGGAACTCATCGGCGCCGCTGAACCAACCCCCGATCGCTGTCAGCGCCGCCAAAGCTATGGGCTTCGGCCGGATCGGGCAATTGTTTAAGTGGACCGGTGAGGCGGATTTACTTGTCGGCCCGGCGACGGTAAGGCTTCGTTTGTGGCCATTCTCGCTCTGATCAGTCTCAAGGCGGCACTGCCGCCACGCACGCGGCTGCTGGGCCTGGATATCGGCAGCAAGACCGTGGGCCTGGCGATTTCCGATTCCGATCTCGCCGTCGCCTCGCCGCTGGAAACGCTGAAGCGCGGCAAGTTCGCTGCCGATGCGGCGAAACTGCGCCAGATCGTGGCCGAGCGCAGCATCGGCGGCCTGGTCCTGGGCCTGCCGGTCGCCATGGATGGCAGTGAGGGGCCGCGCTGCCAATCGGTACGGCAATTCGCAGCCAACCTGCTGGCCGTCATGGACCTGCCGCTGGCCTTCTGGGACGAGCGCTTTTCCACCATCGGCGCCGAACGCCCGCTGCGCGATGCCGCGATGTCCCATCGGCGGCGTGCCGAGGTGATCGACAAGATGGCCGCCGCCTACATCCTGCAGGGGGCCCTGGACCGGCTGCACAACGCCATCCCCTGAATCGGGTTTGTGGCCTTGGCTTGACGAGGTTGGCGCCGCCATGGACAGTCCGGCCAATTGCGTCCTTCCGAAGGTTACCCCATGCCAGGCCCGCTTTACGGTCTCCGCGTTTTCGATCTCTCCCGCATTCTCGCCGGGCCGACCTGCTCGCAGCTGCTGGGCGATCTCGGCGCCGATGTGATCAAGATCGAGCGGCCCGGGGCCGGCGACGACACGCGTAAATGGGGCCCACCCTATGTCAAGGACAAGGACGGCAAGGATACGCGGGAAAGCGCCTATTATCTCAGCTCCAACCGCAACAAGCGCTCGCTCGCCATCGATATTTCACAAAAGGCCGGCCAGGCGCTGGCCAAGCGCCTGATCGCCAAATGCGACATCATGCTGGAGAATTTCAAGGTCGGCGACATGGCGAAGTACGGCCTCTCTTACGCCGATCTCGCCAAGGATAACCCGCGCCTGATCTATTGCTCCATTACCGGGTTCGGCCAGACGGGACCCTACGCGCCGCGCGCGGGCTACGACATGCTGGCCCAGGGGTTGGGCGGCATCATGAGCGTGACCGGCGATTCCGGCACGCCGCCCTACAAGGTCGGCGTCGGCATCGCCGACATCATGTGCGGCATGTATGCGACGAGCGCCATTCTTGCGGCGCTGCATCATCGGGAAAAGACTGGCCAGGGCCAATACATCGATCTCTCGCTGCTCGATACGCAGGTCGCCTGGCTCGCCAATATCGGGCTGAACTATCTGACCTCGGGCAAAGTGCCAACGCGGGTGGGCAACGAGCACCCCAACATCGTGCCCTATAACGTCATGGCGACATCCGATGGCCATGTGATCCTGGCGGTCGGCAATGACCAGCAATTCGCCAAGTTCTGCAATTTCGCCGGCGAAGCGGAGCTGGCGAAAGACGCGCGTTTCGCCACCAATGAACAGCGCGTGTTCAACCGCCGCGCCCTCTACGATCACCTCGAGGGCACCATGCGCCGCAAGACCCAGAACGAATGGGTTGAAGGCCTTGCCAAGCTCGGCGTGCCCTGCAGCCCGGTGAACACCATCGATCAGGTTTTCGCCGATCCGCAGGTGCGCGCCCGCGAGATGCAAATCGCGCTACCGCATCCGCAGGCGGGCAAGGGCAAGGTCGATCTCATCGGCAATCCGATCAGATACTCGGCAACGCCGGTCGATTACCGCCGGGCCCCACCCTATCTCGGGCAGCACACCGACGAGGTGCTGGCGGAGGTGCTGGAGCTCAGCCCTGCGGAGATTGCGGAGCTGCACGCGCAGAAAATTGTTTAGCCATCCAGCGCCGGATAGCGGCGGAAGATTCCGTCCTCGTTGAAGGGAATGCGCCGATCCGAAGCGAGATAGTCTGCAATCCGCGGCCGCTCGGCGACACGGTCGCGCAAGCCGACCAGCAGCGGCGTCTTCTTCTCCACCTTCTTCATCGCCTTTGGAAAGGCATAGCGCAGCCCCTCGACCAGCTGGAACATCGATAGATCGGGATAGGTCAGCCTGCCGCCGATCAGATGGCGACCGCCGTTCCTCTCCAGCACAGTCTCGAAATGGCCGAGATATTTGGGGATGCGCGACTGGCGGAAGTATTTGGCGCGCAGTTTCGCTTCCCTGCGCTGGTCTTCGTAATAGAGGTCGGTCGCGATGGGGTGATGGGTATCGTGCACCTCGGCCACGAAATCGGTGACGGTCAGCTGCAGCTGATGCGCCCAGAGCCGGCCAGCTTCGTTCGCCGGCGCGAGAGCGTGACGGCCGCCGAGATAAAGCAGGATGTTGGCCACCTGGGCGATGACCTGCTTGCCGGCTTTGAGGAAGGGTGGCGCGAAAGGCGGCTGCTTCGCCCGCGCGCTCGCCATCAGCCGCATCATAGAAGCCATGCCGGCGGATCGGCGAGCGACGTCGTCGTAATCGGCACCCGCTTCTTCCAGCGCCAGGCGCACATATTCGCCGCGCCCCTGGATCGAGGGCCAGTAGTACAGCTCATAGCGCATGATCGCCTCCCTCTTTTGGTGCCGCATTCTCGGCGCCCGTGAGCTGGCTATCAACCGTGCGGGTGCCCGCAAAGTTGCCGGCGCTCTCGCCTTCCCAACCCCGGTCACGGGGGATATAAGAGGCCCTCGATGAGCGCCGCCCCCGCCCTTCGATTCGGACACCGACATCTGCTCGGCATCGAAGGACTTTCCAAGGGGGAAATCGGCGGCCTGCTCGATCTCTCCGAGACCTATGTCGCTTTCAACCGCGGCCCGGAGAAGAAGCGCGACCTGCTGACCGGCCGCACCATCATCAATATCTTCTTCGAGAATTCGACCCGCACGCGCACCTCCTTCGAGCTTGCCGGCAAGCGCCTGGGCGGCGACGTCATCAACATGCAGGCGGCGACCAGCTCGATCAAAAAAGGCGAGACGCTGATCGATACCGCGATGACCTTGAACGCCATGAACCCGGACGTGCTGGTGGTGCGCCACCCGGATTCGGGCGCGGTCAACCTGCTGTCCCAGAAGGTCGATTGCGCCGTCATCAACGGCGGCGACGGCAGCCATGAGCATCCGACCCAGGCGCTGCTGGATGCGCTCACCATCCGCCGCCGGCGCGGGCATCTCGAAGGGCTGCTGGTGGCGATATGCGGCGACATCCTGCACAGCCGGGTTGCGCGCTCGAACATCCATCTGCTGACCACCATGGGCGCACGGGTGCGGGTGATCGCGCCGCCCACCCTGTTGCCCGCCGCTATCGACCGGCTGGGCGTGGAGGAATTGCGCCGCCGGGTGCGGACTATCTTGGATCGGCTGGGGCGCCGCGA